>CAMMGP010000229.1 GCA_946496415.1 uncultured Clostridia bacterium
TGCGCTTTTCGTTGCGGACGATGATGTCCGGCGCGCCCATTTCCAGCATGCGCTTTAAGCGGTTGTTGCGGTTGATGACGCGGCGGTAGAGGTCGTTTAAGTCCGCGGTGGCGAAGCGGCCGCCGTCCAGCTGCACCATGGGGCGCAACTCCGGCGGAATGACCGGCACCACGTCGAGGATCATCCACTCGGGCTTGTTGCCGCTGGTGCGGAAGGCTTCCACGACCTCCAGGCGCTTGATGATGCGCTGGCGCTTCTGACCCTCGCTGTCGCGACGGGTTTCGCGCTCGGAGAGTTCTTTCAGTTCCGTGCGCAACTCCTCCGCGAGCGCGTCCAGATCGATATCGCAGAGCATTTCGCGCACGGCCTCGGCGCCGATGCCGACGCGGAACTCCCAGCCGCCCTCCTGCGCCTGCTGCTTCTTCATCTGGTATTCGGCCTCAGTAAGCAGCTTGTACTTTTCCAGGCCCGGGAACGTGCCCGGATCGAGGACGATATAGCTGGCGAAGTACAAAACCTGTTCCAGCGCCCGGGGGCTGATATTGAGCAGCGTGCCCATGCGGCTGGGGATGCCCTTGAAGTACCAGATGTGGCTCACGGGCGCGGCCAGTTCGATGTGGCCCATGCGCTCGCGGCGCACCTTGGCGCGGGTGACTTCCACGCCGCACTTGTCGCACACCACGCCCTTGAAGCGTGTGCGCTTGTATTTGCCGCAGTTGCACTCCCAGTCCTTGGTGGGGCCAAAGATGCGCTCGCAGAAGAGGCCGTCGCGTTCGGGCTTGAGCGTGCGGTAGTTGATCGTCTCGGCCTTGGTGACCTCGCCGTGCGACCACTGGCGGATCTTCTCCGGGGAGGCCAGTCCGATCTGAATGGAGTCAAGATTCGTTAGTTCAAACAAGCAGCCTCGCTCCCTTCGAAATTAGAAGTCGTCGTCCAGGTTGAGATCATCGTCGCCCAATTCGAGGTCGTCGAAGTCGAAGTCCTCGGCCTCGGCGTTGTCTTCCTCGGCGAAGGCCTCGGGCGTGAGCGTGGGCACGAGTTCATCCTTGAACTCGCTCTCGTGCTCGAAGGGATCCTCGTCGAGGTCCTTGAGTTCGATCTCCTGCCCCTCGCTGTCGAGCACCTTGATGTCCAGCGCCAGGGACTGGAGTTCCTTGATCAAAACGCGGAAGGACTCGGGAATGCCCGGCTCGGGAATGTTCTCGCCCTTGACGATGGCCTCGTAGGTCTTGACGCGGCCCACGGTATCGTCGGACTTGACGGTGAGTATCTCCTGCAGAACGTGGCTGGCGCCGTAGGCTTCCAGCGCCCAGACCTCCATCTCGCCGAAGCGCTGGCCGCCGAACTGGGCCTTGCCGCCCAGGGGCTGCTGCGTGACCAGCGAGTAGGGGCCGGTCGAGCGGGCGTGGATCTTGTCGTCGACCAGGTGGTGCAGCTTGAGCATGTACATGTAGCCCACCGTCACCTTGTTGTCGAACGGGTCGCCCGTGCGTCCATCGTAAAGCTGCAGTTTGCCCTCGATGTTGATGCCGCACTTGGAGAACTGTATGGCCGGGCGGCCGTTTTCGTCAAAGAGCGGCTCTTCGGGGATGTGCGAGGCCTTTTCCAGCTGTTCCTGGATGTCGGCTTCGTTGGCGCCGTCAAACACCGGCGTGGCCACGTGCCAGCCCAGCGCCTTGGCGGCGAGGCCGAGGTGCACTTCCAGCACCTGGCCGATGTTCATGCGGCTGGGAACGCCCAGCGGATTGAGCACGATGTCCAGCGGCGTGCCGTCGGGCAGGAAGGGCATGTCCTCCTCGGGCAGTATGCGGCTGACCACGCCCTTGTTGCCGTGGCGGCCGGCCATCTTGTCGCCCACGGAGATCTTGCGCTTCTGGGCGATGTAGACGCGCACCATCTGGTTGACGCCGGGGGAAAGTTCGTCGCGGTTCTCGCGGGTGAAGATCTTCACATCCACGACGATGCCGAACTCGCCGTGCGGCACGCGCAGGGAGGTGTCGCGCACCTCGCGGGCCTTGTCGCCGAAGATGGCGCGCAGAAGGCGCTCTTCCGCGGTCAGTTCCGTCTCGCCCTTGGGCGTGACCTTGCCCACGAGGATGTCGTTGGCGCGCACTTCCGCGCCGATGCGGATGATGCCGCGCTCGTCGAGGTCGCGCAGCGCGTCCTCGCCGACGCCGGGGATGTCGCGGGTGATCTCCTCCGGGCCAAGCTTGGTGTCGCGGGCCTCGGATTCGTATTCCTCGATGTGGATGGAGGTATACACGTCGTCCTTCACCAGCCGCTCGCTGATGAGCACGGCGTCCTCGTAGTTGTAGCCCTCCCAGGTCATAAAGCCGATGAGCACGTTGCGGCCCAGGGAAATTTCACCCTCGTCCGTGGAGGGGCCGTCGGCGATGACCTGGCCGCGTTTGACGATTTCGCCTTCCTTGACGATGGGATGCTGGTTGATGCAGGTGCCCTGGTTGGAGCGGGCGAACTTGGTCAGGTGGTAGCGCATCTCCTCGCCGCCCTCGCCGCGGATGACGATCTCGTCGGCGGTGACGCGGGTGACCACGCCGTTTTCGCGCGAGAGCAGCACAACGCCCGAGTCGCAGGCGGCCTTGTACTCAATGCCCGTGCCCACGTAGGGCGCTTCGGGCTTCAAAAGCGGCACGGCCTGACGCTGCATGTTGGAGCCCATCAGGGCGCGGTTGGCGTCGTCGTTCTCCAGGAAGGGGATCATGCCCGTGGCCACGGAAATGAGCTGCCGGGGGCTGACGTCGATGTAGTCCACCTGCGCGCGGTCGACCTCGACGATCTCGTCGCGGCGGCGCACGGTGACGCGCTCGTTTGCGAGCGTGCCGTCCTCGGCGATGGGCTCGTTGGCCTGGGCGATGACGTAGTGGTCTTCCTCGTCGGCGGTCATGTACTCGATGACGTCGGTGACCACGCCGGTGGCCTTGTCGATCTTGCGGTAGGGCGCCTCGATAAAGCCGTATTCGTTGATGCGCGCGTAGGTGGCCAGAGAGCCGATCAGGCCGATGTTCGGGCCTTCAGGCGTCTCGATGGG
>CAMMGP010000230.1 GCA_946496415.1 uncultured Clostridia bacterium
GAGGTCTTTGCCGGCGAACTTGCGGAGGTGAGCGCATGAACCGCGTGGCCATCGTTACCGGCGGCACCAGCGGTATCGGTCTGGCTACGGCGAAGGCTTTGCGGGACGCGGGCGCGAAGGTCTACGTGCTCAGCCGCCACGCCTCATCGCTGGAAGGGCTTTGCCACATCGTCGCCGACGTGTCCGACGAGGAGAGCGTTGCCGCGGCCATCCGCGAGGTGCACGTGCGCGAGGGGCGGCTGGACATACTGGTCAACAACGCCGGCTTCGGCATCTCCGGGGCGGCGGAGTTCACGCAGAACGCCGACGCCAGGCGCCTGCTGGACGTCAACCTCTTCGGCATGGTCAGCGCCACGAAGGCCGCGCTGCCGCTGATGCGCGCGCAGGGCGGCGGGCGCATCGTCAACGTAAGTTCGGTGGCTGCGCCGCTGGCCATCCCCTTCCAGGCGTGGTATTCCGTCTCCAAGGCGGCGGTCAACGCCTACACGCTGGCGCTGTTCAACGAGGTCAAGCAGTTCGGCGTCAGCGTCTGCGCGGTGATGCCCGGCGACATCCGCACGGGATTTACCAAGGCGCGGCAAAAGAGCCACGCCGGGGACGACGTCTACAAGGGCCGCATCGCCCGCTCCGTGGCGAAAATGGAAAAGGACGAGGAAAACGGCATGGCCCCCGAAGTCGCCGGGCGCTTTCTCGCCCGCGTGGCGCTGAAAAAGCGCGTCAAGCCCTACTACGCCATCGGGCTTTCCTACAAGTTCTTCGTGCTGCTCTCGCGCATCCTCCCCATCCGCCTCATCGGCTGGCTGCTGGGGCTGCTGTATGCGGGGGAATGATGTTCAAACCCAGTCGGGCGGGTCGCTGTATGCGGCCCGTCTTTTTGTTGTTCGGCATTTTATAGTTGATTTTCAATATATATTTTGCTATAATCGTGCTATCAGAGGTGATGGGACGATGCATAGAAAATGGAAAGGGATTCTTCTCGCCCTGTTGCTCGCGGTCATATCGCTGTTGAGCGGTTGCGTGGATAAGATGCACCTTGAAGGGTTTTTCTTTGGGGAAAACTGGGTGCTGGAGCTGGGAGACGGCTACGAGGTTCAATGCATTGATGGAGAAAACCAGCTCGCGCGCGTTGAAGAGGATGGAAGGATAATGCTGCTGGCGCAGGGCGTCGAGGCCGCAGGCGCGGCGGACGGTTGGCTGATGGCGCGCGGGGAGAACGATACCCCCTACTGGCTCATCGACACGACGGGTGACGTCGTGTATGGCCCCTTTGCCGGGGCAGACGCCTTTGAGACCGCCTGCACGTCGCTCGGCGCACCCGCGGACAGCGCGTGGACATCGCTGCAAGGCTGGCCGGAAGATGCAGAATTTGCCCTGCCGCGCATCTACGACGAGGCCACCGCCTGGGAGCTTTCCACGCTGGACTACCCCGGCGCGGAGCGTTTCTCGCCCGAGGAATGCCTCTATATCGACACGCACGGCGGCTTCCTCGGCGACGGGGCCACCTTCGCGCGCCTGCGCTTTGCCCCGGAAGACGGCGCGGCGCTGGAACAGGTGCTGGCGGAGGAGGGCGGCTGGCAGGCGCTCCCCGTCACCGGCGTCGCCGCTAACCGCGTGAACTGGGGTTTGCCCATCGACGACTGCTACCGCACCACGGAAGAGCGCCCGGAATTTCCCGAAGTCACAGACGGCCTGTGGCACTTCCGCAACACCACGCCGGACGGCTATGGCGTCCGCAATTTTGAGTTGTGGATATACGACAGTGAGACGGCGACGCTGTACTATCATGAATTTGATTCCTGATGCGGCGGTCCTGTCGAAAGGAAAACTGTCCATGCGTGTGGAGTTTCGCAAGAGAAGGGCGCTTTTCCTCCTCCCACTCGTCCTTGTGTGCCTGTTCTGGCATTTTCACGAGGCAGGAGAGCGGGCGCGTCTGTTGGACGCAGGCGTTCCGGCGGCGATGTGCGCGGCAGAGTCGTTGGAGGGGTACGAATTTGACGGCGCGGAGCGCTTGTCCGATGGCCGATGGCGGCTGTATCGCCGTGAGCCGGGCGCGATGGGGACGCGCCGGGTCACGGTAGCCGTTCTCCGCCTGCCCGAGGGCGCGGCGACGGTCGCGGAGCACTTTCGCGACATGCGCTCGCTGCGCGGCGGCGTGTTCTTCGCCACGGATCTTTCCTGGGATACGGAGTGGTCGGGCGTGTACGTGGCCGCGTCCATCGACGAAGACCTGCATCCGTATTGCGCGGCGGAACTGGGCAAAGGCGCGTGGTATCTGGCGTTCGTGCCTTTCGGTTTCAACTGAGCGATAAAATGGGGCGCAGGTGGTCATGCCTGCGTCCCGCTTTCCCTGTTTTTTTGCAAGGCCACTTCCGCCTGCTGGCGCGCTTCGCGGTACTCCTGCAGCATTTTCCCTTCGATGCGCTTGTCGATATACAGCGCCCGACGCACTGATGTGCTGCCCGAACGATTTTCCACAGGCTCTACCCAAATGTAAACAGCCGGCAGCGCGCAGAAATCTTTCCAACTTCGATCCCTATCGTTGATCGTATATGACGAGAGAGAATAGTACTGCAAGGTCTTTGCCCTGGGCTGCACAGGTATGCGGAGCCTGAAACGCGGCGCGATATCCGGCGTTTCGAAAGACACACAGGACTGGATGCCCCCGCGCTCTTTGGCCAGCTTTTGCAGGCCTGCGGGGAACTCTATGTCGGGAAACCGCGTGAGCCAGCCGCGTTTGCCATCCATCATCGACCAGTGGTTCACGTTCGCCAGCGCGAGCGCCTGCCATCCGCCCTGCCCGTCGCTATACTGCAAAAACGCTTCCGTGAAATCATAATCCTCGACGGACATTTTCCCCTCCAGAGGCAGGATGACGACATCAAATCCCCTTCCCTTGCCGCCGCAGGGGAAAAATGTGAGATCGATCACTTCACCGTCCTTATTGACCTCGCAATCGTGTATGAACGCCGGCGGCGCGTCCTCCGGCATCCACAAGTCGCGCTTCCCCGCCTTCGCTT
>CAMMGP010000231.1 GCA_946496415.1 uncultured Clostridia bacterium
TTTGGCCGATCTCCCAGCCTCCGGGGTAGCTGCCCCGGGCGCGGCCGAAGCGGGCGACGAGCGGGCCGAGCAGAAAGATGGACGAGCGCAGGCGCTTGGAGAGCTTTTCCGGCATCTCGTGGTTCTCGGCGCGCGAGGCGTCGAGCACCACGTCCCGCCCCCGCGCTTCCACGCGGCAACCCAGCGTTTCCAGGATGGAGAGCATGTTGCGCGCGTCCACAAGGTCGGGACAATCCTCGACCGTCACCGGCGCATCGGTCAGCATCGCCGCCGCCAGTATGGGCAGCACCGCGTTCTTTGCGCAGCCGACCTCCAACTCCCCGCAAAGCCGCCTCCCGCCGCTCACCAGAAACATATTCTTCGCCGCCTTCCATGGGGCGCGTCCAGACGGGCCGGCGGCCGGGCTTCGCGGCGGACGCCGCCTCCGCAGACGCGGACGCGGTAAAGAGCCGGAAAAGCCGACGCGGACGCTCGTACAGACGCGCTCCAGCATCCGGGCGATAAAACATCGCTCCTGTCTATGTTATGGGAATGCGCGGCAAAAGGTGCGTGTCCGCCCATCAGAGAGGACTTGCGTCGCGGGAAATATTGAGCAGGAGCCCCACGGCGCCCATGACGATGGCGATGGAGGTGCCGCCGGCGCTGAAAAAGGGCAGCGGCAGGCCGGTGGTGGGCATGAGGCCGATGACCACGGCCACGTTGAGCACGCACTGCACGCCGATCATCGCCGTGATGCCGCCGGCCAGCAAGCTGCCGAAGCGATCCTCGCAGCGCATGGCCACCCGCAGGCCGAAAAAGACGAAGGCGGCGAACAGCGCCAGAACCAGGACGCAGCCGAAGAAGCCCATGTCCTCGCCGACGACGGCGAAGATGAAGTCGCTCTCCGGATAGGGCAAAAAGGCGTATTTCTGCCGCCCCTTGCCCAGCCCCATGCCGAACAGGCCGCCGGAGCCGAAGGCCATCAGCGACTGGGAGAGTTGGTAGCCCTCGTTGGTGAGATAGGCGAAAGGATCGCGGAAGGACATCAGCCGCGCGCGGCGGTAGTCCTCCGAGAGGGCGTAGAACGTGCCCAGCGCCGCGCCCGCCACGCCGATCAGGCCCAGATGCAGCCAGCGCGCCCCGGCCATGAGCACCATCACCGCGGCGACGATGAGTATGCTGCCGGCCGTGGAGAGGTTGGGCTGCATGAGGATGAGCAGGAACATCGCCCCCGGGACGATGAACAGCGGCACAAGGCCGGTAAAGAACCTGCGCACATCCCTGCCCGGGGCGCTGAGGGCGCGGGCAAGGAAGAGGATCATCGCGTACTTGGCCATCTCCGAGGGCTGAAAACTCAGCGGCCCCAATCGCAACCAGCGGCGCGAGCCATTGAGCATTTTGCCCACGCCGGGAACAGCCACCAGCGCAAGCAGCGCGAGACTCGCGGCCACGAGGACGGCGGCCACCGCCGGATGATCGAGTTTGCGGTAGTCGACGCGAAGAACGACAAGCATCAGCGCCGCTCCCGCGCCGATGCCCGTGAGTTGGGAGGTGACTTCCGAAAGCGCGTTGCCCTTGTCCTGCGCGTTGTAGTAGCTGGCGGCATAGAGCACCACCAGGCCGAGAAAGAGCAGCAGCAGGAAGGAAAAGAGCACGCCCCGGTCGACGCGGCGGGTCAAGCCATGTTCGACTCCAGATCCTTTACGATCCTCTTGAATTCGCGCCCGCGCGCTTCATAATCGCTGAACATGTCAAAGCTTGCGCAGGCCGGCGAGAGCAGCACATTGCCGCCGGGCGCGGCCAGGGAGCGCGCCGTTGCGATGGCCTTTTCAAAATCGTAGCCGGCGCGCACGCAATGGGTGAAGCCCTCG
Source organism: uncultured Clostridia bacterium (assembly GCA_946496415.1). GTDB lineage: Bacteria > Bacillota > Clostridia > Christensenellales > Aristaeellaceae > Pullichristensenella. Next base: position 1,851 of record CAMMGP010000231.1, read on the forward strand.
TCCTTGAGCGCGGCCTCGATGGCGTCGGCGGTGTCGCCGATGAGCACGGCGTGGGTAATATTGCCGCGCACAAGTTCGCGCCCCAGGGGGTGATAGTCGGCCTTTTTGTAGCTGCCGCCGAGAATGATGACCGTGGGCGCGGTCATCGAGCGCACGGCCCAGAGCGTGGAATCGACGTTCGTGCCCTTGGAATCGTTGATATAGCGCACCTGATCGAGTTCGCGGACGAACTCCAGCCGGTGCTCCACGCCCTGGAAGGCGCGCAGCGTGTGGCGCACGACCGGCGCAGGCACGCCCGCCGAGAGGGCCATGGCCGTAGCGGCGAGGGCGTTCTCGAGGTTGTGCGGGCCGGGGATGTAAATCTCCGATGTGTCGCAGACGGGGCGCGTGCCCTCGTCATCGACAAAGACGACCTTGCCATCGCGCGCCAGCGCCCCGAAGGGCGCCTCGCCCGAGCGCGAGAACCAGACGACTTTGGCGCGCGTGTGCGCGGCCATGGCGCGGGTGACGGCGTTGTCGTAGTTGAGCACCACGAAGTCGCCCTCCCGGCAGTTGGCAAAGACGCGCTCCTTGAGGGCGATATAGTTCTCCATGGTGCCGTGGCGGTTCAAATGATCCTCGGTGACGTTGAGCACCGCCGCCACCGCGGGATGGAACTGCGAGACCGTCTCCAACTGGAAGGAGGAAACTTCGCAGACGGTGACGTCGCCGGCGCGCATCTTCAAGACCGCCTGCGCGTAGGGCGCGCCGATGTTGCCCACCACCCAGGTGCGGCGGCCGGCGTTTTTGAAGATCTCGCCCAGGAGGGTCGAAGTGGTGGTCTTGCCGTTGGTGCCAGTCACGGCCAGCAGAAGCCCGGTGGATTCGCGGTAGGCGTATTCCAGTTCGCCCATCACCTCCACGCCCAATTCGCGGGCGCGGACAACGGCGGGATGCGTATCGGGGATGCCGGGGCTGAGAATGAGCGCGTCCATGCCCTCGAGAAGCGGCAGCGGGTTTTCCTCGCCCAGATGCCAGTGAACGCCCGGCACGTCGAGGTCATCCAGCGCGCCCTTGAACGCTTCGCGCGCCTTCTGATCGCAGATGGTCACTTCGCAGCCGCGCGCGAGCAGGAGCCGCGCCGCGGCCGCGCCGCTGCGCCCCATGCCCAGCACCAG
>CAMMGP010000232.1 GCA_946496415.1 uncultured Clostridia bacterium
ATCCTTGACAAAGTTCGCGCCCGTCTGCTTGAAATGGAAGCCCACGCCGGCGCGCCGGCACTGTTCCCGCAGGGAAAGCGCCCACTCGTAGCGCATCTCCCGCGCGTTTGGGCCGGATTCGCCGCCGGCCACCACTTCGCCGATGCGCGCGTCGAGCCATGGGGAGAGGTCTACCGGCCCCAGCAGCGGCTCGCAGATGACGAAGCGGGCGCGGATGGGCAGGCGCAAAAACGCCTCCATGCGCTCATTGGCGCGGCGCTGATTTTCGCAGGTGAGGCCGATCTCCACGTTTTCATAGCCCGCGCCCCAGTCCGGCGGCAGGCATTCCCCCGCGCGCAATATGCGCTTGGTGATGATGGAAAAGGAAACGTCCGGCCGCGCGCGGATGCATTCCCACGCCTCCGCGCGCCATGCGTCCGCCTCGGGCAGAAAAAAGTCCGAGGTCATGCAGGCGTACACATGCGCGCCCGGCGGGACGGCAAAGCCGCCGTCCCGCCGCCGGCGCAGGGGCAAATCGAAGTCCTTCGTGCGCGCGACGATGGAGGCATCCCGCCCCACGGAGGCGTCGCGGCGGTAGACATAGCAGTTCAGGCAGCCCTCGGAATACTTTTTGCAGCCGTGCCAGGGGTTCCAGGTCAGGCTCTTCACACGCGGGTAACGAGGCCCTCCCGAACCACATGCGCTTCCTTGGTAAGCGTCGGCTCGCCCAGGGCCACGGCGATGGCGAAGGTGTAGCCCTCCGGGAAGCCGAAGGCCTGTTCGTAGTGCGGCCCCTTTGCGCTCTTAAACACGTCCATGGGCCGGCCGAGGATGACGCTGCCCAGGCCAATGGAGTGCGCAGCCAGCGCCATGTTCTGCGCGGCGATGCCGCAGTCGATCTGCGAAAACTTCGTCGGCGCCTCGATGGGCGTGGAGATAAAGACCACCGTGGGCGCTTCAAAAAAGAGGATGTCGCGGCCGGGGTCGGCCTTCTGCAGGGCGTTGTAGTCGTCGGAAAACTCCTTCAAAAGCGCGGCGTTCTGCACCACGGAGAAGTGCCACGGCTGCGTGTTGCGGGCGCTGGGCGCCTGCACGGCGGCGGTGAGGATCGCCCCTAGTTCCTCCTCGGTCAGTTGGCGCGGGGCATAGCCGCGATTGCTGCGGCGGTCGGCGATGGCCTGCAAAACGGCGTTTGTCATGAAAAATACCTCCTCATAATGCGGTCGAGTTCAGGAACCATGCGCCTCATAAAGCGCTCGACATACGCGACGTCCACATGGCGCACGGGCGCGTCGTGGGGACAGGCGCCCTCATAAAACGCAAACTGGTCGTCCCGCCACTGGGAAAGCTCGGCGGCGGTGAGCATGGGGTGATCCTCGGGCGGGGTGGCCACGCGCAAGAGCGCGAAGATGCGCGGCCTGTCCGGGTGCTCCGCGTAGAGGCGGAAATCCGTCTGCCGCACGTCGTTATAGTACAGGGCGGGAATGAGCACATCGCGCGCGGGGTCGACCAGATCGGGAAAATCGCCCTTCACGCTGGGCACCCAGTAGCCGTCGGTGAGGGCGTGGACGCCATAGCCGACGTCGAAGGGCGTGAAATGTTCGCGCCAGTATTCGTGCACGCGCTCGACGTGTACGCTGCCCCAGTTGCCCAGGTGGAATTCGTCCTTGTGGGATTTGTCGTTGTGAAAGCGGACGTGCATCGCGTCCGGCGAGATCGCGCCCAGATAGAATTCCGGACACTCGAGATATGCCTCATGCCCCCGCGCCCAGGCGCGCGCCAGGAGCAGATGAACCATCGAAAGCGCCATATGCGTTCTCCATTCCTTTCCATTTTCCATTATAGCACACCGGCGCGCGGGGAAACAAGCGCGAAAGGCGCTTCCCGGCGGGGAAAGTTCATGAAAAATTATCCCCGTCCCGCCTTGACAGCGGTATGCGGCGCGTATATAATTTGTTGTGGACAATTAAACAAGCCTTATCCAGAGTGGTTGAGGGACGGGCCCGATGAAACCCGGCAACCGGTTCGCGCGCAGGCGCGGCAAGGTGCCAATTCCCGCGGCGGCAGGCGTGCCTGCGCCGGAAGATGAGGCGAGATACCGGTATTTTCCGCAAGCTCGCCGCACGGCGGGTTTTTTTGTTCGAGTAAAACACGGAGGATATACTGCATGAGGAGATTGTTTACTTCCGAATCCGTCACCGAGGGCCATCCCGACAAGATCTGCGACCAGATCTCCGACGCTGTGCTCGACGCCATACTCGCCAAGGATCCCGACGCCCACGTGGCCTGCGAATGCTGCGCCACCACCGGCATGGTGCTGGTGATGGGCGAGATCACTACCTCGGCCTACGTGCCCATCGACCAGATCGCCCGCAACAAGATCGTGGAGATCGGCTATGACCGCGCCAAGTACGGCTTCGACGGCCAGTCCTGCGCGGTGCTGGTGTCCGTGGACGAGCAATCGCCGGACATTGCCATGGGCGTCAAGCGCGGCGACGAGAACATGGGCGCGGGCGACCAGGGCATGATGTTTGGCTACGCCTGCGACGAAACCCCCGAATACATGCCGCTGGCCATTTCGCTGGCGCACAAGCTGACCCGCGCGCTGGCGCAGGCGCGCAAGTCCGGGGCCATCCCCTATCTGCGGCCCGACGGCAAGGCGCAGGTGACCGTGGAATACGACGACGACCGTCCCGTGCGCGTCGAGGCCGTGGTGCTTTCCACGCAGCACGCCCCCGAGGCCACCCACGAGCAGATCGAGCGCGACATGATCGAAAAGGTCATCCGCCCGACTGTGCCCGCGGAACTGCTGGACGAAAACACCAAGTTCTTTATCAATCCCACGGGCCGCTTTGTGGTCGGCGGGCCGCAGGGCGACTCCGGCCTCACCGGCCGCAAGATCATCGTCGACAGCTACGGCGGCTACGCGCGCCACGGCGGCGGCGCCTTCTCCCGCAAGGACCCCAGCAAGGTCGACCGTTCCGCCGCCTATGCCCTGCGCCACGTGGCCAAG
>CAMMGP010000233.1 GCA_946496415.1 uncultured Clostridia bacterium
CGGCCATCGGCGGCAAGGTCATCGCCCGCGAGACGGTCAAGGCGCTGCGCAAGGATGTGCTGGCCAAGTGCTACGGCGGCGACATCACCCGCAAGAAGAAGCTCTTGGAAAAGCAGAAGGAGGGCAAGAAGCGCATGCGCCAGGTGGGCAGCGTGTCCGTGCCCAGCGAGGCGTTCATGGCCGTTTTGAAGATGGACTGACGGGAGGGAGCGGCATGGAGGCGAGGTTCACCGCCAAACAGGTGTGGGACGTGCGCGCGGCGCGGGCGCTTTTGCACATCGTCCAGAAGCCCTCGGCGCGGAGGGTGGGGCTCGCCATGCTCTGCGCGGCGGCGCTCTGCTGGGGGCTTTCCTACGCGCCGGGCATGCGTTCGACCGGTCAAACGCTGGCCCTGGCGCTGGCGGCCGTCGGCGTGCTGGCGCTGCTGTTTCTGGAACGGGTCTGGGCAAGGCCCATCGAGCGCGACCGCCGCACGCGCGGGCCGGAGTTGGCGCTCGCCTTTGGCGAGGAGGCCGTGGAGGCGCGCAACGAGTGCGGCTCGACGCGCTATGCCTACGGGGCTTTCCGCCGCTTTGCGCGCTGTCAGGGGCGCTACCTGCTCTTTTACCGCGCGCAGCAGGCGCTCATCTTCACGCCGGAGAGCATCGAGGGCGGCGACACGGCCGCTTTTTGCGCCTTCATCCGCGAAAAGACCGGCCTGACGCTGGAAAACGCGCGCTGAGGAGGGGTCGACATGGAATTTGCCTTTCACACGCGGCTGGACGACCTCGATACCTGCCGGGCGCTGAGCCGCACTTCCGCCGGCGTGGCCCGCAACGCCCGCAAGGCACGGCGCGGCATGCTGCTGTGCGCGCTGTTGTGCGCGGCCTACCTGGCCTATTATGTCTACGTGGCCGTGCGCGATGAAGCGCCCATCTTCCGCGACCCTTTGGGCGTGATCTTCCTGTTGGGGCTGGGATATTGCATCGTCTGCTGGGCGAAGGTGCGCGGCGGGAACTACGCGGAACTGGCGGCGCAGGCCGCGCGCAGGAACTGCCCGCCGGGCCTTGCGCAGGACGCGCGCTGCACGGAGGAGGGCATTTGCCTTTCGGAGCCGGACCTCGAGACGCGCGTTTTCTACACGGCGCTGACGCGGCTGGTGGACGCGGGCAGCCACTACGTGCTCTTCACCGCCCCCTCCATGGGTGCGCCGCTGGACAAGGCGAGCCTCAGCGGGGGCGATGCGGGCGAATTTGAACAGTTCATGCAGGAAAAGACCGGCCTGCCGTGGGAGCGGCTGGACGCATGAGCGCTCGCAAGCCCCTTTCCCTCTACATCCACATACCGTTCTGCAAGTCCAAGTGCGCCTACTGCGATTTTGCTTCCTTCCCGGGGCGGGAGGCGATGTGGGAGGCGTACTTTGCCGCGCTTTGCGGGGAGATACGCGCCGCGGGCGACGATATACACCGCGTGGAGACGGTGTTTTTCGGCGGCGGCACGCCCTCGCTGGTGCCGGAAGCGTACATCGCCGGGGCGCTGGCGGCGGCGCGGGAGGCGTTTTTCTTCGCGCCGGGGGCGGAGGTGTCTCTGGAAGCCAATCCCGGCACGCTGACGATGGAGAAATTGCGCGCCTACCGGGAGATGGGCGTGAACCGGCTGTCCATCGGCGTGCAGAGTTTCGACGCGCGCTTGCTGAAGGACATTGGCCGCATCCACACGCCGGGGCAGGCCGTGGAGGCCGTGCGCATGGCGAAGGCGGCGGGGTTTGCAAACATCGGCATCGACCTGATGTACGGCCTGCCGGGGCAGACGATGGGCGCGTGGGAAGCGACGCTGGAAACGGCCCTTTCCCTGCCGCTTGCGCACATCTCCGCCTACGCCCTCATCGTCGAGGAGGGCACGCCCATGGCGGCGCGGGAGGACGAGTTGCCGGGCGAGGAAATGGTGCTTGCCATGCAGCGGCTGTGTACGCGCGCGCTGGCGGCGGCAGGGTTTGACCGCTACGAAATTTCCAACTACGCCCGGCGCGGCTTTGCCTGCCGCCACAACCTCGTCTACTGGCGACGGGGGGAATATCTGGGCTTTGGCTGCGCGGCGCACTCGTTCTTCGGCGGCGAGCGCTTCCGCAACGCCTCTGATCTGGAAGACTACCTGCGCGGCGCGCGAGGATTGGAGCGCGAGCGCGTGGACGGCAAAGCGGCGCGCGAGGAGACGGTGATGCTCGCAACGCGCACGCGCGAAGGGCTGTCGCTGGAAAACTGGCGGCGCGAATTTGGCGAGGACTTTCTCTGCGGACGCGAAAAGGTTTTGGAAGAACTGCGCCGGGCGGGGCTGCTGGACGTTGCGGACGGCCATGTGTATCTTACGGAAAAAGGCATGGAGGTGCACAACGCCGTGGTGCTGGCGCTTCTGTGAGGAAAGGCCCGCTGTCGCCCCCGCTAAACCGTAAAAAATCGCCGCGCGCCTTGACAGAGGGGCGCGGTTCCGCTATAATGGGATTGCGTTCGTTAGTTATGTCTAACAAAGCGCGTCCACCGTGCGGGGAAGGTGGAGGCGCGGGGCGCGGCGGATGCTCATCCGTCTGTATTTTCACCGCCGCGTGGGGCGGGCCTGTGCTGCGGACAAAGGCAGGCCGCCCCGCGCCATGGGCGCGTTTTTTCGGCGCGTAAGTTAGTTTTAGCTAACGAAGATAAGGGAGGAGCCGTCATGCTGGAAACCGCGCTGGTAAAACACTGCGCGCCGACGCTGGCGCGCTTGAAGGCCGGGAACATGTTCGTCCTTGCCGGGCTGGACGGGCGGGAGGCGGCGCGGGAGATGCGCGAACTCAACCGCCTGCTCGTGCCCAAGGGCGTGGCGCTGACGGTGCTGCGCCGCGGCGGCGGCAAGACGCTGTTTTACCTCTACCGCCCGCACGAACTTGGCGCCATCCACGGCCCGGGGGCGGCGCGCGCCCTTCTGGGGCGGATCGGGTAGGGGGAGTTGGCCGGGGGGGCGGCGCGGCG
>CAMMGP010000234.1 GCA_946496415.1 uncultured Clostridia bacterium
ATTTTTATTTTATCAGAGCGATTTTTGCGTTTGTGGGCTTTGTCAGCGCTCTGAGGGCGGCGCGTGGTACAGATGCCACGCGCCGCCCGTCGTTTTGGGAGAGGCGTCAGCCCTTGAGGCCGCCGCGCGCCACACCGCGCACGATGGACTTGCGGGCAAAGAGGAAGAGGAGGATCATCGGCAGCACCACGACCGTAGAGGCCGCCATGAGAAGCTCGGGGCTGGAGCCGGCCTCGGTGGTGAATACCTGCAGGCCCCAGGGCAGCGTGCGGTTGTTCGTGGAGGAGATGACGTACATCGGCCACATGAACGAATTCCAGCTTGCCAGAGCGTTGAGGAGGATGATCGTCACCAGCGACGGCCGCGCCATGGGCACGAGTATGCGCCAGAGGAAGCGCCAGTTGCTGGAGCCGTCGATGCGCGCCGAATAGTAGAGGCTGTCCGGCACGGTGGCGAAGAAGTTCTTGAGGATGTACATGTAGAAGATCGAACTGGTGAAGGGCAAAATCAGCGCGGGGAGCGTGTCCCACAGCCCGAGGGAGACGATGGTGGAGTAGTTGGTGATGATGAGCATCTCAAAGGGGATCATCATCAAGGAGAGCAGCAGCGAAAACAGCGTATCCCGCCCGGGGAACTTGAGGCGCGAAAAGGCGAACGCGCCCAATATGGTGGTAAAGGTGGTGATTGACACCGAGCAGACCATGACGATCACCGAATTGAGGAAGTAGCGCGCGAACGGCGCTTTGGAAAAGGCGATCTCGAAGTTGGTCAGGCTCAAAGACGAGGGCAGCCACTGGGGCGGGAACTTGTTGATCTCCGTGGGCAGCTTGAAAGCCGAGGCGAACATCCAGAAAAAGGGGAAAATCATGATGATCGCGCCCACCGAGAGGAAGAAGTACATGAAAAACCGTGCGATCCTTCTGCGTGCCATGCGATCACCTCCTGTGCTGCCATTTTCTCTGGATGAGCAGCTGCACCATGGTAAAGACGAGGATGAAGAGGAACAGCACCAGCGCCGCGGCCGCGGCCACGCCGTATTCGCGGCTTTCCATCATCGCGTAGCGTATGTAGTACACCACCGTATAGAGGTTGTAAAACGGCCCGGCCTCGCCCTTGAAGAGCGGGTACAATTCCGAAAAGACCTTGAATGAGGAGATGGTGTTGACGATGCAGACCAGGAAGATGGTCGGCGCGAGCAGCGGCACGGTGATGCGGAAGAAGATGCGCAAGGAGCGCGCGCCGTCTACCTTGGCGGCGGTGTAGTACTGCTCGTCGATATTTTGCAGGCCGCTGAGCAGCAGGATGATGGTGAAGGGCAGTATGTTCCAGATGCCGAAGATCACCAGCGCCGGCATGGAATACTGCGCCTTGGTCAACCAGCCGATGGGATCGACGCCGAACCAGGAGAGCATGTAGTTGATGATGCCGAAGCGCTCGTTGTACATCAGACGCCAGGCAAGGCCGACGGCGGTGATGGAGGTGACCATGGGCAAAAAGTAGGCCGTCTGGAACAGCGCCGAGAAGCGCAGTTTCTGATTGAGCAGGTAGGCCACCACCACGGCGATGCAGGTGGAGATGGGCACCACCAGCACCACGTATTTGAGCGTGTTGACGATGGCCTGCTCGAACTTGGGATCGGCGAACACCTTTTCGTAGTTGCCCACGCCCCACTGGGCGAACTCGCGCGTGAGGTAGGAATAGTCCTCCTTGAAGGACATGAAGATGACGTTGATGACCGGATAGAGCGTAAAGGCGAGTATGCCGATCAAGAACGGCAGCAGGTACATATACGGCTCTATGCGGGAAAAGCGGGCGTGGCTGGTGAGGTCGCGCTCGACACGGGCGGGCTTTTTCATGCGATCCTCTCCCCCGTTTCCGTATCAAAGAGGAACACGCCGCGCCCGCGCAGCGCTACATTGACCTTCTGGCCGCGTTTTAAGCCGTCCTCGACGCTGATGTAGGCGCGGAACTCGCTATTGCCAAAGCGCAGGTAGGCCATTTCCTCCTTGCCCATCTGGTAGATGGAAGTCACTTCGCAGGAAAGCGGGCCTTCCTGACCGACCACGGCGCTTTCGGCGCGCAAAGCCAGCGTCACGCGGCGGCCTTCGCCCGCGCCTGCGCAGAGGGAGCAATCGCAGGAAGCGGAGCCGTCCTCCAATTCAAAGCGGCCGCCCTTGACCACGCCGCGCAGGTTGTTGATCGGCGGGTTGCCGAGGAAGTCGGCCACGAACTGGTTGGCCGGCTGGTCGTAGAGGTTCTGCGGCAGGTCGTTCTGCTGCAAAACGCCCAGTTTCATCAGCACGATGCGGTCGGAGATGGACATGGCCTCCTCCTGATCGTGGGTGACGAAGATGGTGGTCACGCCCGTGCGCTGCTGTATGCGGCGAATCTCCTCGCGCATTTCCAGGCGCAGGCGGGCGTCGAGGTTGGAAAGGGGCTCGTCGAGCAGAAGCAGGCGGGGGTTCTTCACCAGCGCCCGGGCGATGGCCACGCGCTGCTGCTGGCCGCCGGAGAGCTCGGCGGGATGGCGCTTCATCATCGTATCCACGTGGACGAGTTTGGCGATATCCATGGCGCGCTCGAGGCGCTCGGCCTTGGGCACCTTCTGCACTTCCAGCGGGAAGCAGATGTTTTGCAGCACCGTCATGTGCGGATAGAGCGCGTAATTCTGGAACACCAGACCGATGCCGCGCTTTTCCGGGGGCATGTTGGTGACGTCGTCGTCGTCAAAGTAGATCTTGCCGCTCGTGACCGGCAGTATGCCCGCCAGCATGTTGAGGATGGTGGACTTGCCGCAGCCCGACGGGCCGAGCAGGGAGATCAGTTCCCCGTGCTCCAGAGAGGCGGAAAAATCCGATACCGCCGTGACGTCGCTGAATTTCTTGGTCAGGTGTTCGAGCCTTACTCGCATGCGCGTCGCCCCTTTTCAA
>CAMMGP010000235.1 GCA_946496415.1 uncultured Clostridia bacterium
CGCAGCGATTCGCGCGCCTCGGCCTCCAGCGCCGCGCGCACGTCCTCCAGCGGGACGGGGCCGGCGGGCACTTCGGCGCTAAAGTAGAGCACGTGCAGGCCCTCGGCGGTGCGCACGGGTTCCTGCGAAACGTCGCCGGGGCTGGCGAGCGCCAGGGCCGCTTCCTTCACCGCCGGATCGTAGGTGGTGGAGGCGGCGCTGATGTAGTAGCCGTCGCGCTGCACGCTCTCCAGTTCGTATTCGGGATCGTCGCCATACTCGGCGATGAGGCTGTCGAAGTCCACGCCCTCGGCCACGCGATCGAGCACTTCCTCGGCGGTGGGCTCAAGTTTGGCATAGAGCGTATCCAGTTCGCCGTTCAGTTCCTCCGCGCGCTGGGCGTCCACGTCGGGGCTCGCAAGTTCCGCGACTATCTCCTCCACGCGCATGCCGTCCTCCATCTCAAAGGGGATCAGCACCTGCTTGAAGGTGCGGTAGCCCGCGGGATTGTAGACCACGGTCGTCTCCTCGTAGCGGCGCGCGTACTCATACTGCTCGGGACTGGCGTCGTAGGCGGCCTGCTGCTCGGACAGATAGCGGTCGTAGACCTCCTGCACGGCCTCTTCGGTGACGGTGACGCTCTGCGCGGCGTAGTCGCGCAGTTTTTCCTCCCACCAGTCGCTTTCAATATCGGCGCGGCAGGTTTCCAGCGTGATGCCGTCGGCCTCCATGCGCGCAACGGCCTCCTCGCGGGCCTCGTCCTCGGTCTTGGTGCCGTCGTTGATGATATAGAAGGCCAGATCCTGCTCGTAGCGCTCCTGCGCGGCGGCGTCGATGGCGGCCTCATCCTCGGCGCTGAGCGCGGTCAGGCCCAGTTCCTCGGCTTTGGCGTACTTGACCTTTTCCTCCACCACCTGCTGAAGCGTCTCTTCCAGGAGCGAATCGGCGTAGGCGCTGACATCCTGCCCGTTGAGCAGCTGGCGGTTGACCTCGGCGTTGTAGGCGTCGAGCACTTCGTCGCTCATCACCCGCACGTCGCCAAATTCGGCCACCAGCACGGGCGCCGCGGTCTGGGCGGGGGTGTCGAAACTGTCGCTGTCGTCCAGCAGCGCGTCGTTGCCGCCAACCGGCATATCGCCGCCGTCCAGCGCGCTGACCACGCTGGGATCGAGGGACTGCGCGCCGTCAAAGACATCGGCGTTGGGGTCGATGCCGTTTTCCATCAGCATATTTTCCAGTTCCTGAATGCGCTGATTGGCGTTGGCGATCTGCTCCTCGCGCTCCGCGACGAGGCTGCCAGCGCCCGGACGGGCGCCCAGCCAATAGCCCAGGCCGCCGCCCACCACCAGCGCCGCCACGATCAGGGCGATGGCCAGCGCCTGCGGCACGCCGCGCGGACGGCGGCGGCGACGGCGGCGCGTGGACTGCTCCTGCGGCTTCTGCCTGCGCTGCTCCTGTTCCTGCGAACGCGGCCGTTCTTTGCCCATATCGGTTCCTCCTCCCACCTATGCACAGATATACATCGTCAGTATAGCACAAAGGCACGAAAAAAGGGGCGATATCGAAATATACGCACAAAATCGCGCGATCTGTGTCACGATTGGGGGAAATATGCTATAATAGGGCATACGCATTGCAAAGGAGCAATTTCATGGCGCATCTGATCGTGGATTTCTATGCCGACGCGCTGGGCGTGGAAACGCGCATGCACGTTCTCCTGCCCCAGCGCCTGACGGGCAGGGCCAAGACGCTCTATCTTCTGCACGGCATGTCGGACGACGAGGGAACGTGGATGCGGCGCACGGCCATCGACCGCTACGCGGAAGAAAAGGACCTCGCCGTGGTCATGCCGGACGGCGGCCTCGGCTGGTATACGGACATGCGCCGCGGCCTGCCCTGGTTCACCTTCGTCTCCAAAGAGCTGCCCGCCCTCTGCCGGCGCTCTTTCCCCATCCTTTCGGGCCGGCGGGAGGACACTTACATCGGCGGCCTTTCCATGGGCGGCTACGGGGCGCTGAAGTGCGGCCTGCGCGCGCCGGAGACATTTTCCAAAGTCATCTCCCTCTCCGGGGCGCTGGACGCGGCGGACACGGCCATCAACAACACCGTCCCGGCGACGCGGCGCTACTGGGAGGACGTCTTCGGCCCGGCGGAGGACGTGCCCGGTTCGGAAAACGACCTCTTCGCCGCCGCCGGGGCGCTGACCGACCCCGCCCTGCGGCCCAAAATCTACATGTGGTGCGGTACGGAAGACTTTCTCTACGCCCAAAACACGCGCATGCGCGATCATCTGCGCGCGCTGGGCTACGACCTGACCTATGAAGAATCGCCGGGCGACCATCAGTGGCGCTACTGGGATCAAAAGATCGCCGACGCGCTTGCGTGGCTTTTGCCGGGAAAGGGGGAAAACGCATGGCGCTGATACAGTTCGAAGCCTTTTCCGAAGTTCTGGGCAAGGCGTTCTCCGCGCAGATCGCGCTGCCGGAAACCAATCGCGGCCCCTTCCCCGTGCTCTGGCTTCTGCACGGCGCGGGCGACAATCATACCGGCTGGCTTCGCCACACCGCCATCGAGCGGCAGGCCACCCGCCGCGACCTGGCGCTGGTGGCTCCCGCGGCGGGCATGAGCATGTACGAGGACATGGCCCACGGCCAGCGCTACTTCACCCATATCGCCGACGAACTGCCAGGGATGCTGCGCCGCCTGCTGCCCCTTTCGGACAAGCGGGAGGACAACTTCATCGCCGGACTGTCCATGGGCGGCATGGGCGCGCTGAAGATCGCCATGCGCCGCCCGGAGAACTACGCCGCCATTTGCTGTCTCTCCGCCGGCCACACCAACTACCGCTTCCACGAGCCCAGGGAGGGCACGCCGCGCTTCAACCGCTATCTCGTCGCCTACGGCGAGGCCGGCCCTCTGCCCAGCGAGGAGGAGACGCTCGCGCGCGCCC
>CAMMGP010000236.1 GCA_946496415.1 uncultured Clostridia bacterium
TGTTATATTTTCATGATACGCGCATTTTTTACCGCTGTCAAGGCAAAAGCAACGCAAAGTTAGCGCTCGGGTGAAGATTAAGTCTTCTTTGCGTGGCGGAAATTGGTTGTAATGCGCGGCAAAGCGTGGTATAATAAAATATGGTATAAGTATTCTGAGGATGCTCCCGGATGTCTTTTCCGGGGCATTTTCCATGACAGACTCGGTTTGGAGGGGTTTGGTTGCCTGGCAGGCAGACGATGCCGGTGAAGGATGCTGCGCGCCTCGCGCAAAAGCTCGCGGATGAATTACAGCTTGAATTGGTGGATGTGGAGCTGGTCAAGGAGCCGACCGGCCGCTTTTTGCGCTTTTTCGTCGATACCGAGGAAGGCGTTTCCGTAGACGAGTTGGAAAATTTCCACCGCCGCATATTGCCGCTGGTGGAGCGCGTGGACTACGACTATATGGAAGTTTCTTCCCCGGGCGCGGACCGTCCCTTAAAGACCGAGCGCGATTTTGAGCGCGCGCAGGGCATGCGCGTGGAGCTGAATACCTATCGGGCCGTGAACGGCGCCAAGCACTTTGTGGGCGAACTCAAGGGCCTGATCGAGGGAAACATCGTCCTGACGACGGACGACGGAGGCGAGGCGGCCTTCCCGCGCAGGGAAGTGGCCGTAGTGCGCCCGCTGATTGAATTTGACGAGAGCGACCTGGACGTCTTCTTCCCCGAGGGAGAGGACACGCCCAGCCAGAACGGATAGGGGGTTTGCGGCATGGCACACAGCAGCATCGACTCGGGCGAACTGATCCGCGCGGTCAATGATCTTTCCAAGGAGCGGCGTGTCAACAAGGACGTGCTCTTTTCCGCCATCGAGGCGGCGCTGATCTCAGCGTATAAGAAAAATTACGGCAAGAGCGCCAATGTACGCGCCTCCATCGACCGCGACAAGGGCGAGATCGAGGTGCTCTCGCGCAAGACGGTGGTCGAGGAAGTAAACGACCCCCAGTGCGAGATGACGCTTCAGGAGGCCCGCGAGATCGACCGCCGCTACGAGGTGGGCGACCTGGTGGAAGTGCCCGTCTCCCCGCGCGACTTTGGCCGCATCGCGGCGCAGACCGCCAAGCAGGTGGTCGTGCAGCATTTGCGCGAGGCCGAGCGCGGCGTGATCTACGACGAGTACAGCCAGAAGGAAAACGAGATCCTCACCGCCATCGTCCAGCGCGTGGAGAACCGCAACGTCTATGTGGAATTGGGGCGCACGGAGGGCATCATCGAGCCCAACCAGCAGATGCCCAATGAAGAACTTTCCATCAACGACCGCATCAAGGTCTACGTGCTGGAAGTCTCCCGCCAGGGCCGCGGCCCGCAGGTGTACGTCTCGCGCACGCATCCGGGGCTGGTCAAGCGCTTGTTTGAACTGGAAGTTCCGGAACTTGTCTCCGGCGTGGTGCAGATCAAGGCCATCGCCCGCGAAGCCGGCTTCCGCACGAAGATGGCCGTGTTCTCCACCGATCCGCTCATCGACGCGGTCGGCTCCTGCGTCGGCCCGCGCGGCATGCGCGTGGAAAACGTGGTGTCGGAGTTAAAGACCGAGAAGATCGACATCATCAAGTGGTCGTCCGACCCGGCGGAGTACATCGCCAACGCCCTGAACCCCGCGCGCGTCATCAGCGTCTTCACCGCCGACGGGGAAAAGAGCGCCCGCGTCATCGTGCCGGACAACCAGCTTTCCCTGGCCATCGGCAAGGAAGGGCAGAACGCCCGCCTCGCCGCCAAGTTGACCGGCTGGAAGATCGACATCAAGTCCCAGAGCCAGGTGGAACAGATGATCGCCGACGGCGAACTGGCCGCGGAGGAGGATACCGTGGCCGACGACGGCTTCGATCTCGACGCCGCCGTGGAATCCGAAGACCTCTTCGACCTCGGAGACATCGAGGGGCTGGAGGGCGAAAGCGACCTGGGCGGTGAAGCGTAATGCCGCTCAAGCCAAAGAAGATCCCCATGCGCATGTGCGTCGCCTGCCGTGAGATGCGGCCCAAGGCCGAACTTCTGCGCGTGGTCAAGCCGCAGGACGGCGAGGCGCACATAGATTTCAAGGGCAAGGCCCCGGGACGCGGCGCGTATATCTGCCCCAGCGAAGAATGCTTCAAACGCGCCCGCAAGACCCGCGCCTTGGAACGCGCGCTGGGAGCGTCCATTTCCCCCGAGGTGTTCGACGCCCTGGAGGAACAGCTCAGGCGCGGTGAATAAGGCGCTGAACATGCTGGGGCTGTGCGCCCGGGCGGGCAAGCTTGCCTACGGCGTAGACGCGGCGGAAGACGCCGTGCGCAAGGGCCGCGCGAGCGTGGTCGTCATGGACGCAGACGCGGGGCCAAACACGCGCAAGACGCTGAAAAACGCCTGCGAAAGCCACGGAGCGCGCCTTCTCGAGGCCGCGAACGTGGGGCGCGCCACCGGCAAGGACAGCCGCATGGCCGTCGCCGTGCTCGACGCGGGCATGGCCGCGCGCGTGGCGGAACTGTTCGATCAGGAAAATTGATATTTTCCTTTCATACTTCACTTACATTCGGGAGGGCTAAGACCAAATGGCGAAAGTCAGGGTTCAGGATGCGACGAGGGAACTGAGCGCGCACGCGAGCAAGGTGCTCGACGATGTCGCCCGCCTGCGCAAGCAATCGCAGGAAGTGCTGGGTTCTCTGCGCAGGATTTCGGACGGTTTCGTCCGCGAGGAGCGCGAACGGCAGGAGCGCGCGGCCAAGGAAGAACTGCAGAAGCAGTACGAAGCCGCGGCGCAGTTTATGACTGCCTATTCCAGCCAGCAGGCGCCTGAGGTGCCCAGGGAAGACGCGCAGCAGCCGGAGCCGCATCAGCCTCCCGTGCAAACGGAGGCGCCCAGCGCCCCCGCGGCGGAAGCGCACGTTTCTCCCGAAAGGGCCGAAGCGCCCAGG
>CAMMGP010000237.1 GCA_946496415.1 uncultured Clostridia bacterium
TGCGGTAGCCCGGCCCGCCGGTGCCGTTGTTGAGCGGGTCGCCGGTCTGGATGAAGGCGCCGGAGACCACGCGGAAGATCTCCAGCCCGTCGTAAAAGCCGGAGTTGGCCAGGTCGATGAAGTTGGCCACGGTGTTGGGCGCCTGCGAAAGATACAGTTCGGCGCGCATCACCCGGCCGTCGCTTAAGGTGATGGTGGCCACGGGGTCTGGGATGCCCTCGTAAGGGTCGGCCTCCTCCTCGCGGCTGCAACCGGCGAGGGACAAAAGCAGAGTGAGCGCCAGCAGCGCCGCCAAAAGCCGTTTCATGCCGCGCCTCCCTTACGAAAAGATCAGTGCCCGCTTGCGCGCGGCCATTTCCTCCACGCGCTCTATGTAGGCCTCGATGTTTTTGACGTTCGGGGCGCGCTCGATGCGCCGCGCCCGGTCGAACAGCCACTTGGTGATCGCCCCCGCGCCCAGCGCCAGCACGCTGGCCGTCTCCTCCATGTTGCCGATGTTGTAAAGGCAGGCCATGCCGGGGCGGGCGTAGCCGACGTTTTCCAGATTGCCCGCCATGTACTTCTGGCGGTAGAGGTAATAGGGCTTCCAGCCGCCCGCGGCCAGCGTCCTGCGCGCCAGCGCGGTCATCTGTTCGGCCTCGCTTGCCGGGGTGAGGCCGTGGCCGCCGCCCTGCACGTGCATCTGCTCGTGCAACCGGCTGGAACGCTTGATGGCCAGCGCGTGTACGGTGACGCTCTCCGGGGCGAGGGAAACAGTCGTTTCCAGCGTGCGGCGGAAGTCTTCGAGCGTTTCGCCCGGCAGGGCGGCGATGAGGTCCATGTTGATGTCGGTAAAGCCCGCCGCGCGGGCGAGCTGGTAGGCCGCGATCGTCTCCCGCGCGGTGTGCGCGCGGCCGATGCGCCTGAGCGTTTCGTCGTTGAACGTCTGCGGGTTGACGGAGATGCGCGTCGTGCCCGCGCGCAAAAGCATTTCCAGCATGGGGCGGTCGATGGTGTCCGGCCGGCCGGCCTCCACGGTCTGCTCCACCGCGCCGGGGAAGGCCTCGCGCGCGGCGAAAATGATCTCCTCCAAAGCCTCGTGGGGGATGGCGGTGGGCGTGCCGCCGCCCACGTAGAGGGCGCGGGCGCGCAGACCCTTCTCCGCCACGATCTGCGCGCTGAGGGCGATCTCGCGCTTCAGGGCCTGCACATAGGGGGCCACCAGATGCCCGTCGCCGATTTCGCCCGAGGAAAAGGAGCAGTAGGCGCAGCGCGTTTTGCAGAAGGGAATGCCGATGTAAATGTCAAAAGCGCCCTCCGGCGGCGTGCGCACGCCCGCTTGCATCTCGTGCATTTCGTCCAGCAACCGGGCGCGGTCTTCGGTGACGTCGAACACGTCCACAAGCGCGCGCACCGGGTCGAGCCCCTCCTCCAAAGCCTCATAATAGAGCCGCGATGGGCGGATGCCGGTCAAAGAGCCCCACGGGGGATGTACGCCGGTCAGCTTTTTGCAGTATTCGTACAGCGCCAGCTTCACGGCGCGCTTGCGCAGGCGCTTCTGTTCCAGCTCGCCCGCGCCGTCCGCGCCCTGCAGATGGAACACGGACACCGGCCCGCCAGTGAACTGGTCGCACCAGCGCCCGTTCTGGCGGGAGACGGCGTGCTCGACGCGCAGGTCGGCCTCGCCCTCCTCGTTGAAGAAGATCGGCGCGCCGCCGTAGAACAGGCGCAATACGTCGGCCATGTCCTGCACAAAGCCCGTTTCCGGGGTAAAAACGCGGATGGTCATAACTGGTAGCGCGCCCTTTCCCGCGCGATGGTCGTCTCCTCGCCGTGGCCGGGCAAAACGCGCGTCTCCCCCGGCAGCGCGAACAGTTTGAGCAGCGATTGGCGCATGTCCGCGGCGTTGGAGCCGGGGAAGTCCACGCGCCCGTAGCCGGCGCAGAAGAGCGTGTCGCCGCTGAACAGAACGCCCTCGTCTTTGGCGTAGAGACAGACCCCGCCCGGCGTGTGTCCCGGCGTGGGCAGCACGTCCAGCTTCACGCCGCAGACCGTGAGCGTCTCCCCGTAGGCGAGCGCCTTCAGCCCCTGCGGAGCGGGCAGGCGCGACCAGGCGGCGTTGTAGAGGTTGAGGCGCGCGTCGTTGAGGGCGGGGATGTCCTTCGCGCTTGCGTAGAGCTTCGCGCCCGTGTCGGCGATGAGGCCGGGGGCGGCGAGCATATGGTCGTAGTGGGCGTGGGTCAGGCAGATGACCTCGAGGCTGCGCCCCGCCAGCGCCCGCGCAAGGGCGGCGTAGTCGTCGCCGGGGTCGATGCAAAACGCGCCCGCCTGCCCGTCGCGTTCGACGATATAGGCGTTTTCCTCCAAAGCGCCGCAGACGACGCACTCAATCTTCAACATTTCAAAACACCTTCCGGCTGTCGATGAGTATGGTCACCGGCCCGTCGTTGACGAGTTCCACGTCCATATGGGCGCGGAAGCGGCCCGTTTCCACATGCAGCCCTTTTTCCTCGAGCATGGCTTTCATGGTTACCAGCAGCGGCTCGGCCTCCTCGGGTCGCGCCGCTGCGATGAAGCTGGGCCGCCGCCCGTGGCGCGCGTCGCCCAGCAGCGTGAACTGGGAGACGAGCAAAATCGCGCCGCCCACGTCCAGCACGGAGCGGTTCATCTTGCCCTCGTCGTCCACGAACACGCGCAATCCGGCCAGTTTGTCCGCGCACAGGCGCGCGTCGGCCTCGGTGTCGCCCACTTCGGCGCCGACCAGCACCATGTAGCCCTTGCCAATTTTGCCCGTAACTTCTCCATCCACGGTCACGCTGGCGCGCGTGACCCTCTGCACTACCAAACGCATATTCTCACCTCGCCACCCGGAACACTTCGATGACGTCCGGGCGCTTTTGCAGATCGCGGAGCAGCTTGTC
>CAMMGP010000238.1 GCA_946496415.1 uncultured Clostridia bacterium
GCCCCAGAGGATGAGCAGCGCCACCAGCGCGCCGGCGTAGGCGTCGATGTTGACGCCGGTGAAACGGGCGATGAACGTGGAAATGAGCACCGCCAGCGTAGCGCAGGCGTCGCTCAGGCTGTCCGTCGCCGTTGCGCCCATGGCCGCGGAGTCGATTTTCCTGCTGACGCGGTGGTTGTAAAACCACATGTAGAGTTTGACCAGTATGGACGCGCCGAGTATGCAGGTGGAAATAAGGCTGAACTCCACCGGTTCGGGCGAAAAGATCTTCTGCACCGAGGTCTTGGCCAGATCAAAACCCATGAAGATGATGACGATGGCCACGATCAGCCCCGCCACGTATTCCGCCTGTCCATGCCCGAACGGATGCTCGCTGTCGGCCTTGCGCCCGGCGATCTTGAAACCCAGCAGCGTGATGACCGACGAACCGGCGTCCGAGAGGTTGTTGAAGGCGTCGGCGGTGATGGCGATGGAGTGGGAGAGCAGCCCCGCCAGATACTTGGCCGCAAACAAAAGTATGTTCAGACCGATGCCTACCGCGCCGCAGAGCATGCCGTAGACGCGGCGCACGCCCGGATCATCGTATTTGTCAGGATCGTCCATCAATATCTTTGCCAGAAAACGGATCATGTCTTTCCCTCCGTCAGTACTCTATGCCGCGCCGGGCACGGACGCCATGGTCATAGGGATGGCGGAACTTTTGCATGCGCGTTATGTAATCCGCTCTTAAAAGCAGCGCCTCCGGGGCCTCATGGCCCGTGATGACGATTTCCGCGCGCTCGCGCAGGGCCTCCGTCCGCTCAAGGAGCGCGTTCAGCGAAAACGCCCCGACCTGCACGGCGTCGAGCGCTTCGTCGAGCACGTAGAGATCGGCTTCCGTGGCCGCCGCGCGCTCGAGCAACTCCCTTTGCCGCGCGAGGCATTCCGCGCGCTCGTTTTCGTTCATTTGCCAGAGGAACTTGCCGGAGCGGTCCTCTGCGCGCAGCAGAACGGCGTCTTCAAAACGCTCCAGCGCCTCAGTTTCGCCGCTCTTTGCGCCCTTCAGGAACTGGCAGACGCACACGCGAAAGCCGCCGCCCAGCGCCCGCAGCGCCAGCCCCAGCGCCGCCGTGGTCTTGCCCTTGCCGTCGCCGAAGTAGATATGTACAAGTCCCATGCGTCCCTCCTAATGCCTCCCGCCGACGATCCAGCAGGCGGCGTTGACCAAAATGGCTGCGAGCACGGCGTCGAGCAGCTTCGGCACGGCAAAGCCGTCGAGAAAATACGCGCAGCCGTAGATGAGCCCCACGTCGATGGCAAAGGTCGAAAGCCCGAAGGTCAGGCAGCCGATGGGCCGGGTAACGAAGCGCAGAAGCGGCCGCAGCACCAGATGCGCGCAGCCCAAAAGCGCTCCCGCGGCCACGGCGAAATACGGCTCCTCCGCGTAGAGAAGGCCGAAACCGTATACGCAGGTGGGGATGGCCAACAGGCAGCAGAGAAATACGAAACCATAGCGCGTCGTCCTGGTCATAAAAACTCCTTGATCGCGTCCTGAAAGTCGCGCCACGCGCCGCTGTCGGGCGGCGGGGCGGTAAAGGAGAGTTGCTCGTGCCGCGTGGGATGCTCGAAGCCCAGCCGGTACGCCCAGAGCGCGATCTGCTCCCCGGGCCGGCCGCCGCCGTAGCGCGCGTCGCCCCAGAGCGGGAAGCCGGCGTGCGCGTGTTGCACGCGGATCTGGTGCGAGCGACCGGTTCCAAGCGTCACTTCCGTCAGCGTGCGTCCGCCGCGAACGGCCAGCGGACGCGAAGTCAGCAGCGCCCGCTTTGCTCCCGCCGTATCAGGGCCGACCACGCGCACCATGCCGTCCGCGCCCTTCAAAAGCCAGTCGTCCATGGCGCGTTCTTCGCGAAGTTCGCCCTGCAAAACGGCCAAATAGCGCCTGTCCTGCGCGTGGGCGGCAAAGGCTTTCGACAGCCGCGTCGCCGCCTTCGAGGTGCGGGCAAAGACCATCGCCCCGCCCACGGGCCGGTCGAGGCGATGCACAAGGCCGAGATAGACATTGCCCGGCTTCTGATATTTCTTCCCAATATACCCCTTGAGAATACCCAAAAGATCCTCGTCGCCGGAACTGTCCGCTTGCGAAGGCAAATTCGGCGGCTTGACGGCCACCAGCAGATGGTTGTCCTCGTAAAGGACGGGGATAGAAAACCTTCCCGCCCGCACGATCTCCGCCACGCAAACACCTCCCGGACGTTTTCCTTCATTATCGCGCGGCGCGCGGGCGTTGTCAAGCGCGCGAAAGTTGCGGCGCATTAAAAATCGATCAGAAAGGCGAGAATGCAGCATAAAAAAGCCCCGCGCGAACGCAACGGGGCAAAATGGTCTGTCAGAGCGTTTCAGCACGCCCGGCTCCGCTTCGGCAGCTTCAATAGCGCGCGCAGCCTCTCGCCGGCGCGCACGCGCACGGTCGGCGTTTGCCGCGCCTTCAGATAGCGCACCGTGTCGCGGATGGTGGCGCGCAGGTCGCGCGGGCGATAGTTGAGTTCCGCGGTGGCCTTGTCATGGTCGAAGCGGTCGTTGCTCTTCAGGGCGTAGAGGGAGTAGCGCGTGTAGAGGGGGCGTTGGCGGCGCAACTTGGCCACCAACCCCAGCAGCGGTACGGCGGCCTCCGCCATCCACATCGGCAGCACCGGCAATTTGCGCCCGCCGCCCGCCTCGCGCGCCAGTTTGAGCATGTCGCTGACCTCATAATGGCGGTTGGAGAGGATGTAGCACTCGCCGCTGCGCCCATGCAGCGCCGCGCGCACGCAGCCGGCGGCCACGTCGCGCACGTCCACCAGATCGTAGCCGCCGCGCACGCAGGCGGGCAGCTTGCCGCGCAGATAGTCGCGCAGC
>CAMMGP010000239.1 GCA_946496415.1 uncultured Clostridia bacterium
TACGTGCGTGATCCGCCCCTTGCGTATGTCGCGGATGAGGTTCTGCATGGCGGGGCGCTCGATATTGCTGCCGGAAAACCCGGGGTCGATGTAGCACTCGTATTCCTCGATGCGCTTGGCCTTGCAGTAGGCCTCAAGCATCTCCCTCTGCTGCTCGATGGAGTAGCCCTCTTCGAACTGCGCGTCGGTGGATACGCGCATGTACAGCGCCGCGCGGGTTCGCCGCTGCCGCGCGGGCGCGCTTTCCCTGGCCATGTGTTTCCCTCCCTTTCACGCCGCGCGACGCTCAGCGCGGGGACAGCCTCGCCTTGACCTGCGCGACGATTTCGTCAAAGCGCTCCGAGGCGGCGATGGTGTTCTTCAAGGCTTCTTCGGCGACGGGCCTGCCGTTGATGGCCACGGTAATCTTCCAGCGCAAGGTATCGCCCTCCCTTTTCCGTTCTGCCTTCAGTGTTGGCAGCGTGGACGGATCTATACAGGCGAAAGCGAAGCGGTTTCCAGACGATGCTGGAAACCGCTTTGGCAAAGGGCGAAAAAGCCCGACCCGCTTATCGCGGATCGGGCAAAGCGCAAGGGTTGTTCAGGAGAGCGCTTCCTCCAGGGCATGGTACATGACCGCCTTGTCGGGCTTGCGGCCCGTCCACATCTCGATGTTGAGCGCGGCCTGCTCGACGAGCATCCCCGCCCCGGTGGCGCAGGGGACGCCCCGGCGGCGCATCTCACGGATGAGCGCCGTCTCGGTGGGGTTGGGAATGACGTCCTGCACGAACATCGAGGGCAGTATGCTGTCCAGATCGATGTTGGGCAGCGCGTTTACGTCGGGATAGAGGCCAACGGAAGTGGCGTTGACGACGATGTCCGCGTCCGCGGGCACGCGAAAGGGCTCTGTCCAGTCCGTATAGGCCACCTGCGCGGCGGTGTTGCGCCGCAGTATGTCCACCAGCGCGTCGCCGAGGGCGCGATCCTGTGGGCGGTTGACGATGTGGAGCGCGCCCACGCCGGCCAGCCCCATCTCCACGCAGATAGCGCGCGCTGCGCCGCCCGCGCCGAAAACCACGGCCTTTTTGCCGCTGACGTTCACGCCGTTTTCCGCCAGAGACATCATAAAGCCCTTGCCATCGGTGTTTTCGCCGAAAAGACGGCCGTTTTCGTTGACGATGGTGTTTACCGCGCCGATCAGTCTGGCGCTCTCGGAGATCTCGTCCAGGTACTGCATCACGGCGATCTTGTGGGGAATGGTGCAGTTGATGCCGCGCATCTTGAAGGCCTTGAGGCCGCGCAGCGCGTCTTCCAGCTTGTCCCTGTCCACGTCCAGCGTCAGAAAATGCCAGCGTTCAAGGCCCATGGCGGCAAAAGCCGCGTCCTGAATGACGACCCCGGGATTCTCCGACACCGGCTGGCCGAACACGCCCACGAGATGGTCGAGATAGTTCTGCTCCTTCATGGCGCTCCCTCCTGTAGCGGTCTAATCGTTCTCCAACCCCACACAGCCGTAGTAGATGGCGCCCACGGCCTGCCCGAACTGGGCGACGGTGTATTGGGGGTGATCGGCAAGCTGACGCATCAGCGGCGTGTTGGCCAGAGAGCCGTCCGCGGCGTGCTGCACAAGGCTGGGCACGATGCGCCGCGCGCCCTCCGTGAGGCAGCGGAAGCAGGCCTCGGTCTTCACCAGACGGCCAAAGAGCGTACGCTCCTCGCAGGCGGGGCGGAGGATGTACTGTGTCTCCTTCCAGCACACGCCCAGCGATTCGCCCACCTCGCGGAAGATCTCCGCGCAGACAGAGGCGGGATCCTGCGCCTCGCCCATAAAGAACTCAAGGCAGGCTTTGCGCATGTCCACCGGCGCGGTGGGCACGTGGAGGCGTTCGCCATCGCGGACAAACAGGCCGTGCTCCAAGAGTCGCGCGTAGGTCTGCGGGTCGCGCTCGGGCAGGTATTTGGCGCCGAGACGGAACACGCCGTGCTGGCAGGCGCACTTTTGCAGCGTGCCGCTCAGGGCCGTGTTGACATTGAGGATGCTGCGCGCATCGTCCGGGTCATAGGCGCGTTGGCCAAAGCTGCCCAGATCGACGATGAAGTTGTAGACCTCCAGCGGTATCTCCGGGATGCTGCCGTCGGGCAGTATCCAGCCCGTGCCCAGTTCCGTGCCCAGCGTGTGGGCAAAAAAGCCGCGGGAGAGGTCCGCGCCGGCCGCAGCCTGCTCCACGGCGGAGGTAAAGGCGGCCATCGGCCCGTCGTTGGTGTTGAGCACCGCGCCGCCTTTGCGCACATAGGCGTGCAAAAGCCCGCAGAGGTCGGTGAGTTTGGCGAACTCCACCTCGTAATCCAGGGCGCGGTTCTCGCGCATCCCGTGGGTCTTGTGCGTCTCGCCGCCGACGATGCGGTTGCGGATCACCACGTCCGGGAAGCAAAGGCCGATGGCGTCGAAGTTCTCCAGCCGCTCGCCCAGCAGCGATTCCATGCCCTCGCAGGCGGCAAGCACGGCCGCGTCGCTCGCCTCCTTGCCGAAGGCGGGCTGGTACTCCCCGGGGATCTGCCCGAGGACGCGATGGCAGCTTGCGCCCGCGCGCATCAGGCGCGAGAGCAGCAGGAGCGGATCGATGATCTGCTCAGCGCGGGCAAAGCCGGCGGGGAACCAGTCGTACTCCTTGAACACGCAAAGATTTCCGTCCACGCTGGCGGCGAGTTTCACGTCCGTGCCGCCAATGTCCATGCCCATCAGCAGCCGCCCTGCGGCGCGCGGGGGCAATTTGGCAAACACGGGCGTCCCGCCCTCCGCGCGCGGGGCTTCTTCTTTGGCGGGCGGCAGCGTGGCGATGTGGCGCGGGGCGAAGGCGGAGGTCACGTCGCCGCCGGAGAGGGGCC
>CAMMGP010000240.1 GCA_946496415.1 uncultured Clostridia bacterium
GCGCTTCAATCATAGCAGTGTGTAGAGCAAGAACACCAGCACCGCGCCCGGCAGGCCGAGGAAGCCCACCGCCAGCGCCGTGAAGGGATTGACCGCCACGTGCAGACCCAGCAGGCCGCCGAAGGCGTTCACCAGCCACAGCGCCAGCGCGCCCAGCACGCCGCCCGCGGCCAGCCGCCAGATAAAGCGCATCGGCACCAGCAAAAGATAGCCTACCAGACACATCAGCCCCAGCCCGATGGCGAACGAGAGCACCATCTCCCACGGGATCCGCACACGCATCACCTCCGCTGCGGCGGAGAAAGCCCCCGCACAGTGCCATACTATGCGGGGGCAAAGACGGTTCAGAACCGGTCAGGCGGTTTCCCTGAGCGCCTCGGGGCTTTCCTTCGTCAAAGCCCTCCAGTCGCGCTTTAAGCGCAGCATGACCACCGCCGCCAGCGCACCCGCCAGCAGCGAGGTTCCGGCAAAGTTGAGCCACAGGCCCGTCAGTCCCAGCGGCCACAGCGCTGCGATCAGCAGCACCGGGAAGATCAGCGCCGTGGAGACGGAGATCAGCGTCGCCGCGCCGGCGCGTTCGATGGCCAGCATGAAACTCTGCGTGGCAAAGGAGAACCAGCGGGTCAGATACGTAAGGCTGAACAAGCGCAGGGCAAAGACAGTGTCGGCAATGGCCTCAGCGCTCACATCGTCCATGAATATGCGGGCGATGGGTTCAGGGATAAGGCTGATGACCAGCGCCGAGACGAGCGAGATGACCACTGCGGCGGTGAAACAGCACTTTTCGATGGCCTTCACGCGCGGGAAGGCGCGCGCGCCCCAGTTGTAGCCCACGGCGGGCTGCAGAGAATCGCACATGCCGTACAGAAGCGGCTGGATAAAGCCCTCTACGTACATCAAAACGCCATAGATGGACACGGCGATCTCCCCGCCCAGCCGCACGAGCAGCACGTTCATGAGGATGGAGGTGATCCTGCCGGCGATGTTGTTTAAAAAGTTCGGTGCACCGCTGGAGACGATCTTTTGGATCATCGCCCGGCTGAAGCGCGGCTTTTGGAAGCGCAGAAGCATCCTGCCGCGGAAGAAGGGAACGTAGGCCACCACGGCGGTGACAGCCATGCCCAGGCAGGTGCCCAGCGCCGCGCCGGCGATGCCCAGCCGCAAAACCAGCAGGAAAAACGCCTCCAGCACCACGCTGAGGATGGACATGAAGATATTGAGGAACATGCTCCCGCGCGTCTTGCCGCAGATGCGCAGAAAGTTGTCCACGGCAAAGACGATGGTGGTCACCGGCGAACAGAGGCCGTAGACGCGCAGATAGGAAACCGCCAAGGAGGCAAACTCGCCCTCCGCGCCCATCAGCGCGATCATCAGCGGCGCGGCGGCGTAGATGGCCGCGCCCACGATGATGCCCGCCAGCACGATCAGTATGCTGGCGCAGGTGAAGTAATTGCTGGCCTCCTCGTCCTCATGCCGCCCCAGGTGGATGGAGATGGGCACGGACGAACCCACGCCGATGAGGTCGGCGAGGGCGAAGTTGATGATGACGAACGGCATGGCCAGATTCAGCGCCGCGAACGGCGTGCTGCCGAGAAACCGGCCGACGAACATGCCGTCGAAGAGCTGATAGAGGGCGGAAGCGAGCATGCTCACCGCGCCCGGCAGCGCCGCGAAGAAAAACAGCTTGCGCGGCGGGGTGTTGGTAAACAGTTCGTGCGAGTTCATAAAGTTCCTTTCATTCCTTCGTTTGCTGCAAACAGGCCTCGTATTCCCGCCAGAGCGCCTCGGTAAAATCCTCCACGGCGGCGACGAAGCCCGCGCCGTGTCTGGCGATGGTGCGCTCGGCGGCGGCGCGTTCGGCGGCGCAGAGGGCGGAGATCGCCTTTTCCGCGTAGGCGCGGCCTGCATCGGTCAGGCAGATGATCTTCTCGCGCCCCTCTCCGGCGCGCAGCGTCAAATGTCCCGCCGCCACCTGTTCCTTTACCACGGTGTTGATGGTGGTCTTGGGGATGAGCCAGTCCTGGCAAATTTCCTTTTGCGAATGGGGTTTGCCGTCCGCGAGCGCGTAAAACAGCGCCAGCAGGTTTTCGGGCACCCCGGAATGGCGGGCGAAGTAGTAGTACGCGCCGTCCATGCGCGTGGTGGCGAGGATGAGCCGCCGCGCCAGTACAGATGGGTCGTCCATGGCAGTACCTCCCGATGAAAATACGGAACCGTACTATATTTTAGTACGATTCCGTATCACGGTCAACGAAGAAAAGCAAACTCTCCGTGAACTTCGGGAAAAATCCCCCTACAGCAGCAGCATAGCGTCGCCAAAGGAGAAGAAGCGATACTTTTCCCGCACGGCCTCCTCATAGGCGGCCAGCGTGCCCTCGCGGCTGTAGAAGGCGCTCACCAGCATCACCAGCGTCGATTCGGGCAGGTGGAAGTTGGTGATGAGCGCGTCCACCATCTTGAAACGGTAGCCGGGAGTGATGAATATGTTCGTCCAGCCGGATTTGGCCTGCAAAACGCCATCGTCCGTGGAAGCGCTCTCCAGCGTGCGCACGCTGGTGGTGCCCACGGCCACCACGCGGCCGCCCGCCGCGCGCGCGGCGTTGATGGCCGCGGCGGCCTCTGGGGTGACCTCGTAGTATTCGGAGTGCATCTCATGCTCTTCAACGTCCTCCGCCTTCACGGGGCGGAAGGTGCCAAGCCCCACGTGCAGCAGCACCGGCACGATCTGAACGCCCATTTCGCGGATCTTTTCCATCAGCTCCGGCGTGAAGTGCAGCCCGGCGGTGGGGGCGGCGGCGGAGCCGTCGTGGCGGGCGTAGACGGTCTGGTAGCGGCCGCGATCCTCCAGCTTTTCGT
>CAMMGP010000241.1 GCA_946496415.1 uncultured Clostridia bacterium
TCATTCCGAAAGCGCACCCACATGCCGGGCTTGATGTCGTCCCGGTAGCGGATGGTGAAGTTGATGACCTGCTCGGTGTTCATCACGTCGGCGGCGCGGTAGTGCTGGTTCCCGGCGTCGGTACAGGCGGCCCAGACCTTGCAGACGACCACATCTTTGGGTTCGGGGTAGCCATTTACATTGATGCTGTTCTCGGTATACCCGATCTCCACGAGGTGGCGAAGGTCGCCGGGATGCGGGTCGGACTCGAAGTTTTTGTAGCCGCGCAAGCGTCCTCACCACCTTTTTCAGAACATTTTGTCAGGGTCGCGGTAGGGATAGAGCAGGTTCTCAAACGCCTCGCGCATGGTGGCGTAGGTCTGATGGTCGGGCACGTCGCGGTTTTCATAGTAGAAACCGACAAACAGCAGTATGGCGAGGCGCACGGGCTGCGGGGCGTCCTCTGCGAACTCCACGCGGCAGAAATCCTCCGCCACGGCCTGCGCCTGCGCGATGAGGGACAGGATGAACCCATCCTCCTCATCGTGCTGGATGCGCAGGTGCGCCTTGACTTCGTCTACCGTGACGGCCATGGTCAGGCGTCTTCGCCTTCGGGGGCGGCAGCCATGAGGCCGGCAGTGCGCAGGGCCGCGAGCAGGGCGTTGAAGTTATCCTTCAGTGCGGCGACGGTCGTGGCCTCGCTGTCGGCGATGTAGGGGATCGTCGGGCTTGCCGGCGTCGAGGCGGAGGGCAGGTCAAACAACCCCTCCGCGCCCTCGACCGTCGCGCCGGGCAGGAAGGTGAGCTTCCCGCCGATGACCCACTCGCTGCCGCCGTGGGCATGGTAGTTTCTGGTGATACAGTTTGTCATACGGTCCCCTCCTTAAGCGCTCTTCATGGCCAGGCACTTGATGCCTTCGGTCTGCACCAGGCGGCCATCCACACGCTGCGTCACGCGGAAGCCGACCTGCCCGGTCGCCGCGTACAGTTCGTTGAGCCTCTGCATGGAACGGCCTTCGCGGTCCGCGATCCAGTAGCTGGTCAGGTCGCCGAAGACGATGGGTTTCGCGGCCGCGGCGATCACGGGCATGTGCGTCGAGGTCGCCAGACGGTAGCCCAGCAACATGTCCGGCTCGCCTTCCTTCAGCCCCGCCTGCCACAAAAACTGGCCGTTGCCATCCTTGAGCTTGCGGATCGCCTTGATGGTCGAATCGTGCATGAGGAACACCGCGCGCTTGCGGTAGGGGGCCTTCAGGGAATAGATGAGGTCGAGCAGCTCGTCCGCGGTAATGGCCGTGGCGCTGGCCGCCGTGACGCCCGCCGCCGCTCCATTGGTGGAATGCAGCATGCCGTAGGGCTTGCCGGAGCCGTCGCCGCTGATGAACGCCGCTTCCTCGGCGTCGCCCACGCGGCGGGCGAACTCGGTAGCGATGTAGTTTTCAATATCGAACACGCTGTCCTGCAGCAGCTCATCCGAAACCTTGATCATGGACGCGATCTTGTGCG
Source organism: uncultured Clostridia bacterium (assembly GCA_946496415.1). Lineage (GTDB taxonomy): Bacteria > Bacillota > Clostridia > Christensenellales > Aristaeellaceae > Pullichristensenella. The sequence goes on from CAMMGP010000241.1 coordinate 1,486, forward strand.
CGCCGATGGTGATCTGCCCAAAGGCGTCGTCGGATTCGGGGATGGTGCCTTCCTCCTCGACCCAGCTCGCTGTGCCGTGGGAAGCTACCAGCGGGATCTTGCGGTCGCCGGAGGACGTGCGGATGATCTTGCACAGGCCGCGCAGGCGGTTCTCCTCACGCAGCGCGTCCACCAGCGTGTGTTCGTATTCATCGGGCACGAGGTAGCCGCCCTCGCTGTCCGTGCCGATCTGCAAAGCATTCTGGACGGAGAGATGACCGCCGCGGTTGCGCATGGCGGTCCAGAAAGCGGCCTTGTACTCGTTCGAGCCGCGGCCGGTGCGGGAGTCGGGGCGGGCCTCCGGCCGGGAGGCCAGCGGCGCCATCGTCGGGGCGTTCAGTTCCCGCTCCATCTGGGCGGCGCGCTCCTCGCGCTCGATGGCGTGGCCGAGGTCGACCACTTCCTGTTCCATGCGTTCGTACTGCGCCGCATCCTCCGGCGAGAGCATACCGTTCTCATCCTGATGTTCGTTGAGGAAGGCCTTTGCCTTGTCCCAGACCTCCCCGCGCTTTTCGCGCATCGCAAGGATCTTGTTCATAAGATTTCCCTCCTGTATCATCGTTGGGTCGGTGTGATCAGCTCCAGCCGCCGCCTGAGCTGGGCGGCGGGGACGCCGGGCGCATGAGCTGCCGGCGCCTTGTCCGCCTGTTCCTGTCCGGCAACCTGCTGTATCTCCGCTATAGGGGTTTCTTTCACAGTGGCCGCAGGCTGTGCCTCCGGGCTTTTGCGCATCTGCAATGGGCGCGTGCGCTCCAGCCATGCCGCCACCTTTGCCTTGGCCTCCGCGAGGCTCGTTTCGTGGCAGGGGGCGGTGTTGACCGCGCCGCTGCCCATGTCCACGATGCCGTCGATGAACCCGTCGCGCAGCGCGGCGCCCGCGTCCATCCATGTCGTATCGCGCATCATGGCGCTGATCTCCCCGCGGGGCCTGCGGCAGCGCTGGCCGTAGACGTTGAGGATGCTTTCCTTGCACGCCCTGAGCAGGCGTACCGCTTCCTCAAGGTCCCGCTCGTTGCCCCACGCGGCCACCGACGGGTCGTGGATCATCCACAGCGAGCCGGGCGTCATTTCCAGACGGTCCGCTGCTGTCGCCAGCACTGTCGCCGCTGAAGCCGCGGTGCCGGAGACGATGATGTGGACATTGCCCGGGTAGGCGCGCAGGTCGTCGAACATGCGCACCGCCGCGTTGCAGGAGCCGCCATAGCTGTTGAGGATGATGCGCAGGTCCTCCTGTGCGTCCGCGCCCTCGGGATACAGCAGCGCATGCAGGGACTCCGGCGTGACCTCGTCGCCGAACCACGCCTCTTCGTCGATGTAGCCGTTAAGTT
>CAMMGP010000242.1 GCA_946496415.1 uncultured Clostridia bacterium
CCATGCCGGCGCGCGTGCGGCGCTTCACGCCGTCCACGGTGCGCGCCCCGCGGCGCACGGCCTCGACGATTTCCGCCTCGGTCACGTTCTCGCAGCGGCAGATCACCCGGCCGTAGAGCGGATTTTCCGCGATGGCGCGGCGGCGCTCCTCCTCTGTCATCGTGCGGAAGACGGGGATATGCTTGCGATAGGGGTTGAACTGCGCCTTTTCGTCCATCACCAGTCCGGTGATGCGCAGTTCCTCCTCCACCTGTTCGGCGATGGCCGGCGCGCTGGTGAGCCCCGGCGAGCAGATGCCCGCGGCGTGGATCATGCGCGCGTCCTTTTCCGAGGAAGTAATGATGAAATCCCCCGTGGAAGGTTGCGCGCGCAGGCCCGCGAAAGCGCGGATGGTGTTGCGCAGGTTGAGCGTCGGCGTGGCCTCGAGGGCCAGCGTGGCCAGCACCTCGGAGAGGTTGGCGTCCACGGAGGTGTCTTCCTTGTCGTTGACGTTGACCGCCGTCGGCCCGGCAAAGACGTTGCCGTCCACCGTGGGCGCGACCAGCACGCCCTTGCCCAGCTTGGTCGGCGTGTGGAACAGCACCTTGTCCGGGCGGCGTTCGGTGCGGTCAAAGAGCATGTATTCGCCCTTGCGGGGACGGATTTCAAAGGAATCGTCCTCGATCATGCGGGCGATATCGTCCGCGTGGATGCCGGCGGCGTTGACCACGCGCTTTGTGCTGATGCACTCGTCGCCGCAGCGCAGCACCATGCTGTTCGGCTCGGAGACGATCCACTTCACCGGCCGGCCCAGCAGCAGTTCCACGCCGTTGGCCACGGCGTTTTCCGCGCAGGCGATGGTCATCTCGTAGGGGCAGGTGATGCCTGCCGTCTTGGCGTGCAGGGCGGCGATGGCCTTTTCAGAAAGCATTGGCTCCAGCGCGCGCGCCTGCTCGCCGGTGAGCAACTCCATGTCCGGCACGCCGTTTTGCAGCCCGCGCTCATACAGCCAGCGCAGTTCCAGCTTTTCATCGGGGTTGAAGGCCGCCACCAGCGAGCCGACCCGCTGGAAGGGCACGTCCAACTCCTCGCACCACTGGGAATAAAGGGCGTTGCCGCGCACGTTCAGCTTCGCCATCAGCGTGCCGGCCGGACAGTCGTAGCCGGCGTGCACGATGGCGGAATTGGCCCGCGAAGCGCCCGTGGCCACGTCTTCAGCGGCGTCGATCAGCGCGACCTTCAAGCGGAAGCGCGACAAATGCCGCGCGATCGCGCAGCCGGTCACGCCGGCGCCGATGATCGCCACATCGTAATTGCGCATAGTTTTCCTCCCCTGTATACAGAGTTTCTGTCTATATTGTAAAAGTTCTGCGGAAACACGTCAATGACTGTTTGCGAAAAGGAAATGTTAAGATATAGCGCAAAAAACACAACATAACCGGCGAAATCAGCGCGAAATGTTAAGAAATGCGTCGCAAGCGCCCTGCCGCGCGTTGACAAGTTCCGCGGACATCCTATATAATGGGAAAAAACACAGGAGCGTGCCCATGAAAATACTGGTCAGCAACGCGGGAAGCACATCGCTGAAGTTCAAACTTTTCGACATGGATGGGGAAAAAGCCCTCTGTGACGCGCGCGTAGAGCGCGTCGGCAGCCGCGATCGGGCGATCTTTACCTACAAAAACCTCGTGAGCGGTCAAAGCGAGCGACGCGAGGGCCTGTCGGTGCCGGAATACACGGACGGCGTGCGGCTGTTCTTGGAAGCCGTGACGAGCGGGGAGATGGGCGTCGTCCGAGACATCCGCGAAGTGGAGGCTGTGGGCTTCAAGACGGTCATCGCCCAGAAGTTTTTGGGCGACCATGAGTTGACCGACGAGGTGATGGCCGCGCTCGAACACGGCGTGCGCATCGCCCCGGCGCATAATATTCCCTATATAGAGACGATCAATGTCTTCAGGCGTCTTCTGCCAACCGCGCGCATGGTCGGCGCCTTTGAGACGGACTTCCACCGCACGGTGCCCTTTGAACGGCAGGTCTACTCCGTGCCCTACGAGTGGTATGAAAAATACGGCGTGCGCCGCTACGGCTATCACGGCGCCTCCCACGGCTATGTGGCCGGCCGTGTCGCCAGCATGACCGGAGGAAGAGCACGGCGCGTGATCTCCTGCCATTTGGGCGGCAGTGGCTCCCTGTGCGCCATTGAAGACGGCAGGAGCGTGGACAGCACCTGTGGCTTTTCGCTGCAAAGCGGCCTGCCGCACTCCAACCGCGCCGGCGATATCGACCCCTACATTTTCCCCTTCCTGCTCGGCGAGGGCTTAAGCGCGGAGGAGATCATCCGCGGCATCACCAAAAATGGCGGCCTGTTGGGCGTGAGCGGCGTCAGCGGCGACATGCGCGATCTCGAGGAAGCCATGGCCGGGGGCAATGAACGCGCGAGATTGGCGGTCGAGATGTACCTGCACGCCATCGTCTCCGGCGTCGGCGCGCTCTACGCGGTGCTTGGCGGACTCGACGCCCTGGTCTTTACCGGGGGCATTGGCGAAAATTCCGCCATGGTGCGCCTTCGCGTCTGCAAAGCGCTCGCGCATCTCGGCCTCTGTCTGGACGAAGCGAAAAACGGCCCTGGCGAGGGCGAGCGCCTCATCAGCAAGGCCGATTCGCCTGCGCAGATCTGGGTCATCCCCGCCAATGAGGAATTGAACGTCGCGCGCCGCACGCTGGCGGTGCTCCGCAAGTAAAAGAGAAACGCAAAGGCAGGCCCCAAACGAGGGGTCTGCCTCAGTCTGTTGACAAAGTCAACAGACTGACAGAGCGTTGAGAAAGCCCGCAAGCCAAGGAAGCAAACTTGCATCCAAGGGAGCT
>CAMMGP010000243.1 GCA_946496415.1 uncultured Clostridia bacterium
CGCAGGGGAAAGGCCGCGCCGCGCCGGTCGATGAGCGCCATGCCGTCGATGGGTTCTCCGGCGCGGTCGCAGCGGCGACAGGCGTCGTGCGGGCCGGGCAGTTTTTGCGCCGCGCGCAGCGGACAGTGGCGCAGGCGCATCAGCGGCGCGCGGCCCCAGATGAGCAGTTCCTTTTCCCCAGGCATGTCCGCCATCTGCCGCGCCGTCAGTTCCAAGGAGGGCATGTAGCGCGCAAGCCCCGTCTCCTCCACGGCGCGGGAATTGAAGAGGTTGAGGGCGAAATCGCCGCGCATCTCCACGCCCCAGTCCATGCCCAGATGGGCGACGTTGGCGGCGTAGACCGCCGTGAGACGCTCCCGGTGCGCCCGCGCCCATGCGTGTACGCCATCCAAGACATCCGCGTTGGCCACGGCGGGCAGGACGAGGGAGAAGCGCTCCCCGCCCAGCGCGGCAAGGCAGGCGTCCAAAGCCTCCCGCCGCCAGTCGCAGGGGTCGAGCGCCAATTCGTCCGCGCCCGCTTCCCGCGCCGCCAGCAGGATTTCCGGCCGGTCGGAGCGGGCGATGAGGCGCGTCTTCGCCGCCTCCGGGCGCGGCGCGTGCAAAGGCTCCGCCGCATATACGCTTTTTTCCGGCGCGAACGCGGAAACGCGCGCCGCCGTCATTCCCTCCAGCGCCGCGCGGCGCAGGGCGTTGAGCTGCGAAGCGGCGGCAAAGGCCGTTTCGTCCGCATCGAGGTCGATGGCGTCCAGCACATAGACCGTGCCGCCGGTCTTTTGCAGCTGTTCGCGCACGCGGGAAGCGTCCAGCGGTTTGTTCCGCGCCGCCTGCGTCTCTTCGCCGACGGCTTCAAACACGTGCTTTCCATCCGAGACGCGCAGGCGCATGGGTTCGCCCACGCGCAGCGTCAGTTGCGCCGTCAGATGCGTCAAGCGGCGCTCCTGGGCATAGCTTTCCCGCGCCGCGCGCATCTGCGCCGCGTCCACGAGGCGGTAAATATCGCCGCGCACGGAGACGCACGCACCGGCGCGGCCCTGCAGCTTCACCGGCCGCTCCGCAGCGCCCCGGCGCTCGGCCAGCGCGTCCTCCGCGTCCACGTCGCGCCGGAGAACGCCGAGCGTCCCCACCAGCGCGCCCATGTGGTTGGGCCGCTCGGGGCACATCAGTTCCCTGTCGTTCATATCGCGCAGGTAGCCGCGGCTGAAGCCGCCGCGGTTGAAAATCTGCAAAAGCGCCTCGCGGTCGGCGTCGGAAATGGGCTTTCCATCGAGGGCGCGGCGGTAGACGGACGTGACCACGGCCACGTATTCGGGCCGCTTCAACCGCCCCTCGATCTTGAAGGAGCAGACCCCGGCCCGCTCCATGGCCTGTAAGTCATCCAGCAGCATGATGTCGCGCGGGGAGAGCAGATAGCCGCGCGCCTCGCCCAGGCGATAGGGCAGGCGGCAGGGCTGCGCGCACATGCCGCGGTTGCCGCTGCGCCCGCCCACGAGGCTGGAAAACAGGCATTGCCCGGAGCAGCACACGCACAGCGCCCCGTGGCAGAAGGCTTCCAATTCCACGCCGAGCCCGGCGCATTGTTCGATCTCGGCAAGCGGCATCTCCCGCGCCAGCACCGCGCGGTCAAAGCCGTGGTCGCGCAAATATTCCACGCCCTGCCGGTCGTGCACGGCCATCTGCGTGCTGGCGTGCAGAGAAAGCCCCGGCGCCATCTGCCGCACGAGCGCGGCCACGCCCAGATCCTGCACGATCACCGCGTCCGCCCCGGCCTCGGCGATCTCGCGAATCTGCGCTTCCAGCGCCGCCATCTCGCCATCGCGCACGAGCGTATTGAGCGTCACGTGCGCGCGCACGCCGCGGGCATGGCAATACAAGACCGCCTCCTTGAGGCCGTCTTCGCCAAAGTTGTCCGCGCCGCGGCGGGCGTTGAACAGGCGCGCGCCGAAATAGACCGCGTCCGCGCCGTTCTGCACCGCGGCGATCAGCGCCTCCATGCCCCCGGCGGGGGCGAGCAGTTCGCTCATTTGCGCGCCGCCTCGAGCTTTTGCTGCGTCTCCATCAGTTCGCGGCGCAGGCGGGTGATCTCGTCGTGGGCCTTGAGCATGTCGTCGGCGATGTTGAGCGCCGCCAGCACGGAAAGCTGCGCCTGCGGCAGCCGCGTGGCCGCGGAGAGTTCGTTGAGTTTGCGGTCGACATAGGCGGCGACGCGCTGCACATGCGCCTCCGGATCGTAGCTGGCGATGGTGTAATCCTTGCCCGCCACGCGCACGGTTGTGCGAATCTTTTCCATATATTACACCCCCGGTTCTCCAATTTGCAGTATACCACGTTCCGGGCGCTCCTGTAAACCTTTTTTCGCGGGAAAGAAAAAGCGGAGGGCGCGGCCCTCCGTGGGGTATCTTTCAATTTCACACTTCCGTCGCGGCCGGCGCTTCCGCCTGAGCCAGTTCCTTGCGGCCCTGGCGGGTGTAGAGCACGGAGGCGGCGAGGGCGGTCATCGGCGTCACCGCCACCAGGCCAAAGCTGCCCACCAGCGCGTTCATCAGCTGGCTGGAGACGTACTTGAGGTTGAGCACGTCCATCACCGGCGTGCCCTGTCCGGCGAAATACATCAGCATGGACAGGTAGTTGCCGGAATAGGCCAGCATCAGCGTGGTGGTCTGCGTGCCCAGCACGCCGCGGCCGATGGAGATGCCGCTTTTGAGCAGCGCGCCGCGGGTGATGTCCGGGCGGTGGTAGACGATCTCCTCGCAGGAGATGGCCACGTCCATGCTCAAATCCATCAGCGCGCCGGCGTTGGCGATGAACACCATGCCGATGAACAGCGC
>CAMMGP010000244.1 GCA_946496415.1 uncultured Clostridia bacterium
GTAAGTGACCGCAGGATGCAAGTGCAGCTGACGCAGGAAGCAAAAATCGTCTCTGGTTTCTATTCTATCAGAGCGATTTTTGCGTTTGTGGGCTTTGTCAGCACTCTGACGGCCCGCCCCGAGTTTCTCTCGGGACGGGCCGCTTTCATTTTCCTGCCGCTTACAGCGCGCGGTGGTTCAGGCGTTCGCCGACCGCTCCGCCCGGATGAATGAGGGCGAACTGATTGGCCTGATAGCCGGTCTCCTCGATCAGCGCCGCCTGCAAGGCATGGAAGATCATGCACAGCGCCGTGGTGCTGGTGGTGCCCTGCATGTTGTATTTGTCGGTCTCGCGGTTGACGTGCTGTTTAAGCACCACGTCGGCCTGCTCCGCCAGCGGCGAGGAAAGGTTCTCCGTCACTGTGATGATGCCCACGCCCTTGGCCTTGCAGATGTCCGCGATCGGCAAAAGCTCCTTCGTCTTGCCGCCGCGCGAGGCCAGCAACATCACGTCGCCGCGCTGCAAAAAGCCCGTGGCTCCATGCACGGCCTCCGCCGGGGAAATGAAGCGCGCCGGCCGCTCGATGCAGCACATCAGGTGGGCAAAGTGTTGGCAGGCGATGCCGGAATGCCCGCAGCCGGCCGCGCCGATGCGCGGAGCCGCGGCCAGCATCTCCACTGCGCGGGAAAACGCCTCGTCGTCAAAGAATTCCAGCATCTCGCGGATGCAGTCCGCCTCGATGCCATAGGCCGCGCGGGCGGCGGCCAGAGATGCGGATTGGATCATGCCCCTGCTCCTTTCGCGGGCGAAAGCGCCCGATCCTCGTTCTGGGAAGCTGTCTTCGCGGTTGCGGGCCCCGGCCGCCATCAAAGGCCCGGAAGGCCCGCCCTCGCGCTTATTATAGAGCAGAGAGCGCGCGCATGTCAAGTATACATCATTCAAAACAACAAAAATAGAAAAATATTGTTGACCATAATGTATTTTTTGAAAGAAATAGAAAAATGATATTGACATTTTCGCCCGTATACTGCTATAATGGCCATGGGTGATTTTTATTTTAGAAAGTGAGGCGCGCTTATGAAGCAGGGATGCGGCATCCGACCCCCATTTTTTGAGATCGGCCCGAAATCCTATCTGTACGGGCAGGATGTGATCGACCTGGCCGTGGCCGCGGACGCGGCGGCGGAGAAGTACGACGTCGACATCATCTTCACCACGCCCGTGGTGGAGATCGCGCGGGTGAAGGCCGCCACGAAGCGCATCCACGTCTTCGCCCCGCACATGGATCCCCTGCGCCCGGGCCGGGGCCTTGCCGACACGCTGCCGGAATCGCTGGTGGCCGCCGGTGCCGAGGGCGTGATGCTCAACCACTGCGAAAAGCCGCTGAGCATCGCTGTTTTGCGCGAGACCATCCAGCGGGCGAAGGAAGTGGGCCTGACCACCATCGTCTGCGCCGATTCCTGCACGGAAGCGAGCATGATCGCCATGCTCGGGCCGGACATCATCGTCGCCGAACCCTCGGAACTGGTCGGCACGGGCGTGTCCTGCGGCCCCGAATACGTCGAGGCGGCCACGCGGGCGGTCAAGAGCGTCAATCCCGACATACTGGTGCTCACCGCCGCCGGCATCGCCAACGGCGAGGACGTCTACAATACCATCATGGCCGGCGCGGACGCCACGGGCTCTTCTTCCGGCGTGGCCAAGGCGGCCGATCGCGCCGCGATGGTCGATGAAATGATCTCCGCCGTGCGCCGCGCATGGGACGAGCGCGCGGCCAGGGCATAAATAGACCAAGAGAAAAGCGAGGGAAAACAGATGGATTTCAAAGTGGTACAGAAAGAGATCGAGTTGCAGTCCCGGGGCTGGATCCCCACCTTTCACGACATTTCCCGCGAAGTGATGGAGATCGTCGAGGAGTCGGGCGTCAAAAATGGCGTCTGCACCGTTGTCTCCCACCACACCACCTGCTCCGTAATGATCCAGGAGTGCTCCCACGATATCGACTCCTTCGATATTGAGTATCTCCAGCACGACCTGCTCGACATCATGCGTAAGATGATTCCCGACTTTGCCGAGGAACATCAGTACCGCCATCCCGGCCCCATCCACACCCAGTTTGGCCGCTACGTCAACGAGCCGGGCGACTACACCTCCATGAACACCGACGGCCACCTGCGCAGCGTCTTCTTCGGCCGCAGCGAGAGCATCACCATCAAGGATGGCAAGCTCGACGGCGGCGAGTTCGCCCACATCTACTTCATCGACTGGGATCACGTGCGCGCCCGCCATCGCCAGGCCAACGTCACCGTCATGGGCACGACCGAGGACGTGGGCGACCGCAAGTTCCACGGCGGAGTCACCGTGAACACGCTGCGCAAGTACACCGACGAGGAAAAGGCGGACGACGTCCACTACACGCTGCAGCTCCAGGCCAGAAAGTACGAAAAGGAATAAGCGGGAAACTTTTCCCGGCGCGGCCTTCCCGCCTCCGCGCGGAAGGCCGCCGGTCTTTCTTCCGCCTTTGCGGTAAGGGGACGATAACGGCCCGGCGAACGGAACCCCGCCATTGGATCGGAGCCTGCGCCGGGCCGCCTTCGTCGCTTTATCGCCGCATCACGACAAAAAGGAGCGGGATCATGGCATACAGCTCGCTGAAAATCGACCTTCGCAGGGATCGCATACTCGAAATGCTCCGGCAGGAAGGCAGGGTGTACATCTCCCGGCTCAGCCAGCAGTTGGGGGCCACGCCCGTGACCATTCGTAACGATCTCTCCGTTCTGGAGCGCGACGGGCGCCTGCAGCGCGTGCCGGGCGGTGCG
>CAMMGP010000245.1 GCA_946496415.1 uncultured Clostridia bacterium
TAGTTGTTCGCCTGCTTTTCCTCGATGGTGATGACCTGCTGACCGTCATAGTAACCGCAGTGCTTGCACACGCGATGGCTGAGCTTCATCTTCCCGCAGCGGGGGCACTTGACGATCCCGGGCGCGGACAGCTTCCAGTGCGCGCTGCGGCGCGAATGCTTTCTCGCCTTGGAGATTTTTCCCTTCGGAGTGGCCATTGTTACACCTCCTCATCGCTGTTGATCATCGCTTTCAATGCCGAAAAGGGGTTCGTGACCTCTCCGGCGAAGCGGCCTTCTTCATCATCGGGCCGCTCCGTGCCTTCAGAAGCGCTCTGCGCATCCTCCAGGCAAGTGCAGGAAACCTCGTTGCGGTCGGCCCCGCAGACGGGGCACAGGCCCTTGCAGTCCTCCGAGCAGAGCACGCGCATGGGCAACTCAAGAACGAGCAACTCCCGGGCGCAATCCGTCAGATCGATGCAGGAATCCACGATGGCGCGCGTTTCGCCGTCGTCCTCCGCGCCCTCTGTGCGGCGCGAAAAACGCTCGTCTATCTCCACGCGCAGCGGCACCGCCACCGGGCGCAGGCAGCGCGCGCAGGCCATGGCGGCCTCGCAGCGCAGTTCCCCGCGCACGGATACCGTCTCGCCCGCGCCGAGCAATGTGCCCGTAGCTTCCGCTGGCGAGAAGCGGACCGTTTCGCCAAATACGTCCGCGTCCGCGACCTCGATCGTCGCCGAGAACGGGAAGACCTGCCCCGGCGCCTTGAGCGCCTGAGAGACATTGAGCGTATTGGCCAAGTCGATTTCCCCCTAACCTAATGTATTATACAGGGCGGGCGCGAATTTGTAAAGTTATTTTTTCTTGACGCTCACTCGCGCGCCGTGCTGATCTGGTAGATCCAGTTGCCGTGCACGTCGATCAGCCCCTGCGCGTCGCTCTCGCGCACCAGCAGGCGTTTTTCGCCGGCAACGGAGAGCGCTTCGTAGCGGGCGTTGAGCACTGTTTCGCCGTTTTCGTCGACAACGCCGTAGCGCACGCCGTCCGGATCCCAGTCGTACTGTTCCTCATCCAGTTCTTCCACGTAAACGGGCGTGGCCTCAAAGGCCATGAAGCCATAGTAACCCATCCCGTCCAGCGTGAACAGCGGAAAGAGCGATTGCCACGCGCCTTCCACCAGCGTGCCGTCAGCGCGCACGATGCGGTAGCACTCCGCGCCCCACGGCCCGTCCGAGAGGATGAACTGGCCATTCTCGCCGCGCGCGTAGCTGGCCTGCGCGCCGCCCTCGTGGATGAGGCGGCCGCTATAGTCGTACAGGCAGGTCTTTTCCCCGTCGAAGGCTTGCACCACGCCGTCGTAGGCCGCGTAGTAGGATCCCTCGCCGCCCTCGATGCGGAAGATCTCGGCGCAGGTGGCGGGGTCAAAGCCCGTGGCCGAACCGTCGCCCTCCACGGCCAGCGCCAGTTCGCCGTCTTCAAAGGTGATATCCGGGTATTTGGGGGTGAGCACCCAGTTGCCCGTGTTGTCAATGAGGCCATAGCCCGTGGTCAGGGAGGCCAGCGCCCGGCCCTCGATGAACGGCCCGGCATAGGCAAACTGCGGACGGATAGCCCACTGGCCCGAGGCGTCCACATAGCCGTAGAGGTTGTTTTCCGCCGAGATCAGCGGCATCAGGCCGTCGGAGAACCAGTTCAGCGTGCCCAGCGTCTGCACGCCCGTGGCGCTGACCGCGCCCGTTTCGTCGATGCGGTAAAGGCCGTCGCTCTGGTCGTCGAAACAATCGGTGGTCAGGGCGAGAAAGCCGCCTTCGCCATTGCTGACCAGTTGCGTGTAGGCCGCTTCGGCCAGCACTTCGCCCCCCGTGGTCATCGCCCCATATAGGCTGCCCTGCGTAAAGACGACCACGCCGTCCTCCAGCGCCAGCATGTCGTATACCTGCTCGCTCAGCGGTTCGCCCGCGCCGTTAAGCAGCGCGTAGCGGTAAGCGCCGCCTTCATTGCTGCCGCCGCAGAACAGTTCGCCCGCGTCGTCGAGGGCAAAGATGAAGTCGTAAGCGCCGGGAGCGACGATCACCGCTCCGTCCTCGTCAATGAGCGCGGCCGAGTCGAGGAAATTCGCCGCGATGGGGGCGGCAAGCGCCGTGGAGTACAAAAGCGCCGCCGCCAGCAGCGCCGTCAAGAGCCGCTTGCACATGACCGTCACCTCGTTTTCGCGTTTTTCTCTTAGACGCGAAGGCGCAGGAAAAAGTTTCACGCGCAAAAACGTTTTCCGCCGTCTGCCGCCTCCATGATCGCACAGGAAAGCGGCGTTTGTCCACACAAATCGCCCTCCGCCCGCGGCGATCCCCCGCGCGCCGCGACGTTCAAGGTAAAATATTGACTTTTGTCGCTCTGGGTATGGACAAAGCGCGCAAAACATGCTATAATTGGTTTCTGTCGGCGGGATCGTTTTCTCCTGTTGGCGTAGGATGCGCCCGTAGCTCAGCCGGATAGAGCAACGGCCTTCTAAGCCGTGGGTCAGGGGTTCGAATCCCTTCGGGCGCGCCAGTTATGGTGGATGTAGTTCAGTGGTTAGAGCGCCAGGTTGTGGCCCTGGAGATCGTGGGTTCGAGCCCCACCATCCACCCCACTTTTCCCCAGCGACGCGCTGCGAGCGGGCATTGGGGCGTGGCCAAGCGGTAAGGCACGAGACTTTGACTCTCGCACTCGCAGGTTCGACCCCTGCCGCCCCAGCCATGTTTGACCCATTAGCTCAGTTGGCAGAGCACCTGACTTTTAATCAGGGTGTCCGGAGTTCGAATCTCCGATGGGTCACCA
>CAMMGP010000246.1 GCA_946496415.1 uncultured Clostridia bacterium
GAGGACGAGGCGGAATTTGAGGCTGTCGAAGCGCGCGCCGCGGCCTACACCGCCTCGCACGACAGCCAGACGATGATGATCTTCTTCTACACGCCCGGCACCTATTTCCAGACCTCCGAGGGCTATCTGGGCAGTATGCTTTCCATGTTGCCGTTTGAGAACCTGGCCGACACCGTGGTCGACCCTGCCTCGCGCACCCTGCCCACGGATATTGAGACCTGCCTGACGCTCAACCCCGATGTGATCTTCGCCATATCGCCCACCGCACCGACGGCGGACGTCATTCAGGGGCTTTATGAGGAAACCTTCGCGCAGGACCCCGATCTCTGGAATCAGTTCAGCGCGGTTGCCAACGATAACGTCATCTATCTCTCCAGCGAATATGTGACCTCCAAGGGCATTCAGGTCATCGACAGCCTGAACGCGCTCATCGATATGCTGGAAGCGCGCTACCCGGCAAATGCGGACGCCGGATCAGAGAGCGTTGCCGCTGAAGTGAGTGAAAACGCATCCAGCGAGTCGGCGGACGATGCGACTGCCGGCACCGAATCCGCGGGCGTGACCATCGAGTATCCGGAAAATATGCAGGCGCGCGGCTATACCGAGCCCGTCGTGCTGGAAACAACGCCGCAGCGCGTGGCATGCCTTTCCTCCTCGCCGGTGCTGGCGCTTTATGAAATGGGCGTGCCGATGGTCGCCATCCCCACCAGCAGCGTTGTCGACTGGCCCGAGGACCTTGCCGCCAGCGCCGAGCAACTGCAAATGGCGCACAATACCAACTTCGATGTTGAAACCGTCATCGCCCTCGAGCCGGATTTGGTGATTATGGGCTACACCTCGCAGGAGACCTACGGCAACGTCGTGAGCGCGGCGGGCATTCCCGTCTACTATGTGGACGCCGGCCACACCGTGCCTTACGATTCCATCAAGATGCAGACCGAAGCGCTGGTCAGCGCCTTCGGCGCGGACAGCGAGGCGGGCGTGGCCATGCTCCAGCGCTTTGACGACATGGAGGCGCGGCTGGAGGACGTGCGCGCGCAGCTGGAAGGCAAGACGGTGATGGTGCTGCAGTCCTCGCCGCCCACCCACTACATCCAGACCAGCGCCGGCACGCTCGGCTCCATGGCGGAGATGATCGGCCTGACCAACGTCTATGAAAACGACGCATCTTCCATGGTGCAGCTCGACTACGAGACCGCTCTTTCCTACAATCCCGACCTCGTGCTCTGCGTGGGCATGAGCGAGACGGGCGAGGGCCACCGGGAATTGATGGAGGCGGACTTCGCCAACAACCCCGAATACTGGAACAGCATTCCCGCCATCGCCAATGGCGACGTGCTCTACCTGCCGGTGCGCTTCGTCTCCAGCGCGGGCATTAACGTGGTGGACAACATCGGCGAGCTTGCCGACCTGGTGCTTTCGCACTTCGCGCAATGAGGCGGCCCATGAACAGGACATCGCAAAAGCGCGGCTTCAACGCGCTGAAGGTGGGCAGCATCTGGCTGTTTCTGCTGCTCCTGATGGCGGCGCTGTCGCTGGTGGCGGTCTCCGTCGGCAGCGCGGGATACTCCCTCGGGGAGATCCTGCGCGCCGTGTTCAGCGGCGAGGAGAGCACCATCAAGGTCATCATCTTCAACCTGCGGCTGCCGCGGCTGCTGCTGGCGCTGCTCATCGGCGCTTCGCTGTCGGCCTCGGGCGCACTGTTGCAATCCGTGATGCGCAATCCACTGGCTGACCCCGGCACCATTGGCGTATCCGCCGGCGCGGGCACGGCGGCGACCACCATCTTGCTGCTCTTCCCGCACCTGACCAACTCGGTGCCCATCTTCGCCTTCGGCGGCGCGGCGCTCGCCTGCGCGCTCATCTATATGCTGGCGTGGAAGGGCGGCGTCGATCCGGTGCGCATCATCCTCTCGGGCGTGGCCATCAACTCGGTGCTCAGCGCCTACAACTCGCTGTTGCAGCTGCTCAATTCCGACAGCCTCGAAGGCGTGCTGGCTTTCATGAACGGCAGCCTCTCGGGCAGGTCGTGGCAGCAGGTAAAGGTGCTCGCCGTCTACGCCGGGATCGGCCTCGTGCTTTCCTTCGCCTGTATCAAGAGCGCCAACACGCTGCAATTGGGCGACGAAATGGCCAAGAGCCTCGGCGTCAAGGTCAGTTTAAGCCGCGTTTGCCTTTCGGCGGTATCGGCCTTCCTGGCGGCGGCGACGGTGTCCGTGGCGGGCATGATCGGCTTCGTCGGCCTGGTGGTGCCGCACATATCGCGCATACTCGTCGGCTCGGACTACAAGGCCATGCTGCCCACCAGCGTGCTGCTGGGCGCGGATATACTGCTCGTCGCCGACACGGTGGGGCGCACCATCGTGCCCGGCATGGAAATTCCCGTGGGCATCGTCATGGCGGTGACGGGCGGGCCGTTCTTCCTCTACATGTTGCGAAAGAAGGGAAGCGTTCGTGGAAATCAGAGCTGAAAAACTGGAAATCGCCTACGGCGACTACACCGCCGTGGCCAACATGGATTTGCGCGTGGAAAAGGGCAAGATCACCAGTATCATCGGCCCCAACGGTTCGGGCAAGTCCACCGTGCTCAAGGGGCTTACGCGGCTTCTGGACTACAAGCGCGGCGCGGTCTACCTCGACAGCCGCAGCCTCAAGGATTTTACCGCCAAGGAGCTGGCGCGCCACATCGGCGTGCTGCCGCAGATACACAGCGCGCCGCCGGATTTCCAGGTGCGCGATCTGGTGGGCTATGGCCGCGTGC
>CAMMGP010000247.1 GCA_946496415.1 uncultured Clostridia bacterium
GAACATAAGCAAAAGGCCCATCCTCGCGGATGAGCCTTTTGCTCCAACAAACGTTGGTATTCATGGTAGCGGCGAGTGGATTCGAACCGCTGACCGACCGGGTATGAACCGATTGCTCTAGCCAACTGAGCTACGCCGCCATGAATGGTTGCGGGGGAGGGATTTGAACCCTCGACCTCCGGGTTATGAGCCCGACGAGCTACCGGACTGCTCTACCCCGCGATATCCGTCCAAAGCGCTTTCGCTCCGACGGCAAAAATAATTATACCACGAAGGGAGGCGTCTGTCAACCCATCCCGGGAAAGTTTTCAGACACATTACAAAGCGCGTCCACCGCTCCGGCGCTTGCCCTGCGGTGGACGCGCTTTCTGATCAGGCGCCAATCTTGACGATTTCGATGGCGGTGATTTCCTCCGGTTCGGCCCCGGCGATCTCGCCGTCATAGGTCACGCGCACGGCGTCGCCCACGGCCAATCCCTCAGGCAGCAGCGCGGGATCGAACGTCACCGTCACCGCGCCGTCGTCCTTGCCGAGGATCATCGTGTTCTCGGAAAGTTCGGTCACGATGTCCTCCAGGGCGTACACGGGCAGGATCAGCCCCGCTGATACCTGCGGGGGAATGGAGAGCGTGGCCGCGCCGTCATAGTAGACGATGGCGCGCTGCGCCTCGAAGCCAGTCTCCGCCCACGCCTCGGGCAGGTTCACGCGGTATTCGCCGCCCTCCGCGGTGTAGATCAAAATGGCGTTTTCCTCGGGATACGTCTCCAGCACGTCGCCTTCCAGCTTGTGGGAAACGATGCGGCCCGCCGTCACCTGCGGCGGCAGGGAACGGGTCATCACGCCGTCGTAGTCCACATATACGTAATCGCCCACGGCCAGTTCATAGCCCGTTTCCAGCACGGTGTCCTCGCTGATGAGCACCACGACTTCGCCCTGCTCGGCATCCTCGATGCGTAGGCTGTCTTCGCCTACCTCGAGGATCGCGCCCTGCAACATATAAATCTGCATCGCGTCTTCCTCTCCCTCAGCGTCGGCTTCGAGCCAACCGCCATCCTCCGGCACGGCGCTTTCCTCCGCTGCGGGGGCGGACTCTTCGGCGCAGGCGATGGGCAGCGCCATCATCAGTATGGCGATCAACAAAGAAAGCAGCTTCTTCATAGAAGTTTCCTCCGTTTCCAACTTGTTCACTTATTCAGACGGACGCGCCGCCGCATTGGTTCCCGCCCCGCGCGAAAAAGGCGAAATTTTCCGCTCCGGGAGAGAAAAGGCCCGCCGTCCGGGCGCGGAGGCGGGCAAAACTTAGAGAACGCTGCCGAGGAACTCGCGCAGGCGCTGGTTGGCGGGATTTTCCAGCACATCCTGCGGCGCGCCCTGCGCGGCGATGACGCCCTCGTCCATGAACACCACCTTGCTGGCCACGTTGCGTGCAAAGCCCATCTCGTGCGTGACCACCAGCATGGTAAGGCCGCTTTCTGCCAGACTCTGCATCACGGCGAGCACCTCGCCGACCATCTCCGGGTCGAGCGCCGAGGTCGGCTCGTCAAAGAGCAGCACTTCCGGGTCCATGGCCAGGGCGCGGGCGATGGCCACGCGCTGCTTCTGTCCGCCGGAGAGTTGGCGCGGCTTGGCGTTGACGAACGGCTCCATGCCCACGCGCTGAAGGTACTTGAGGGCGTTTTCGCGGCTCTCCTCCGCCGAACGCTTTAAGACCTTCATCTGCCCGACCATGCAGTTTTTCAAAACGGTCATGTTGTTAAAGAGGTTGAACTGCTGAAACACCATGCCCACGCGGGCGTGGTAGTTGCCAAGAGACACATCGCCCGAAAGCACGTTCTTGCCGTGGAAGAGTATCTCGCCGGCGTCCGGCGTCTCCAGCAGGTTGATGCAGCGCAGAAGCGTGCTCTTGCCCGAACCGGAGGAGCCGATGATGCAGGCCACCTCGCCCTTGCCCACGGAAAAGTCGATGTCCTTGAGCACTTCGTGTGCGCCGAAGGACTTGCGCAGGTGCCGGATGTCGATGACGCTTTCCATGCTCAGGCCTCCTTTTTCGATGTATCCACGCGGATGGCCGCGCGGCTGTCGGACTGCGAACCGCAGATCACGTAGTTGTCCGGCCCGTCCATCTTCTTTTCGATGAGGCGCAGAATGCGCGTCACTGTGAAGGTGAGGATCAGGTAGATGATGGCGATGATGAAATAGGTTTCAAAGTAGCGGTAATAGGCGCCGGCGGCGGCCTTGCCCTGGAAGAACAACTCCGTTACGGAGATGACGTTGAGAACCGAAGAATCCTTGATGTTGACCACGAACTCGTTGCCGATGGAGGGCATGATGTTGCGCACTGCCTGCGGCAGCACCACGGATACCATCGTCTGCCAGTGCGTCATGCCGATGGAGCGCGCCGCCTCGGTCTGCCCGCGGTCGATGGAGATGATGCCGCCGCGCACGATCTCGGCCATGTAAGCGCCCGTGTTGATGGAAACGATGAGGATCGCCGCCTGCAACTGCCCAAGCTGCGGCCCGCCCATGTAGGGAATGCCGTAGTAGATGACCATGGCCTGCACGATCATCGGCGTGCCGCGGAACACTTCTATATAAATGCCCAGCACGGCGTTGAGCAGCCTGGCAAGCGCCCGCTTCCATTTCGGCGCGCGCGGCCCCAGTTCGATGGTGCGGGCGATGCCCACCAGCAGGCCGATGAGAAAGCCGAGGATGGTGCCGCTGATGGCGATGAGCATGGTCATGCCCGCGCCGCGCAA
>CAMMGP010000248.1 GCA_946496415.1 uncultured Clostridia bacterium
CCCGGAGCGAGGGCCGCACCGGGGAGGTCAATAGGGAGCGCGCGGAGGGCGGGCGGCAGCGCACCACCGCCGCCGAGGCGGACATCGCCCTCGTTGACGAGGCCGAGGCCGGCCTGCGCGCGCTCGCCGCTGAAACGCGCGATCTCGCCCTCGCTCTCGACCGCGGCGAGACGGACGCGGGCGCGGCGCGCACGCTGCTCAGCGTGGCCGCCAGCCGCCTGGAAGACGTCCTCGCCCGCCTGCGAAACGTTCCCGGCGCGCAGGAAAACCCCGTTACCGCCCGCCTGATGGCCATGGCGGAACAATTCCGCGCCGCCCTTTTTGTGCTTTCGGGCGAAAATACTGAAAATACTCTTTCCCTTTCCGCGAAAATCAAGTATAATAGCATTAACATCACCCTGGAGCACATGCGCTATCTGCGCGAACTCAACGCCCTCTAAGACAAAGGAGTTGGTTTCTTGAAAGCCACAGAGATCCAAGCGTTGCTCAACGCCACCGTGCTCGTCGGCCCGCTGCCGGAAGAGGAGATACTCACCGCCTGCGGCTCGGACATGATGAGCGATGTGCTGGCCTTCCCCAAGGACAGGATGGTGCTGCTCACGGGCCTGACCAACCCGCACACCGTGCGCACGGCGGAACTGCTGGACGTGATGATGATCATTTTCGTGCGCGGCAAGCTGCCCAGCGAAGAAGTGCTGAATATGGCGGAGGACGCCGGCATCGCGGTCGTGATGACCGAATACACGCTCTACGATGCCTGCGGGCGGCTCTATGCCGCCGGCCTCCCGGGCGGAACGGGGCGGCGCAAACCATGAACGAACTCCTCCACGAAGTTTACCCCGTCGAAAAGGGCGCCTTTGAAACCGCGGGCGAAGTTTCCGGCACCATCAAGCGCATGCTGCGCAAATTGGGCGTGCCCAGCCAGGTCATCCGCCGCGTCTCCGTGGCCTCGTATGAGGTGGAACTGAATCTGGTCATCCACTCGCTGGGCGGGCAGATGGAGATCACCATCGAGCCGGAGAGCGTGACGCTGGACGTGGCCGACCGCGGCCCCGGCATCCCCGATCTCGACTTGGCCATGCAGGAAGGCTGGTCCACCGCCTCGGACGAGGTGCGCACGCTCGGCTTCGGCGCGGGCATGGGCCTGCCCAACATGAAGCGCAACGCCGACGAGTTTGACATCCGCTCCCAGGTGGGCGTCGGCACCAACATACACATGAAATTCTTCTGCGTCTGAAGGGACGAGATGCAATGAACAAATTCCATTCCGTGACGCTGGACGTGGCCAAGTGCGTGGGCTGCACGGCGTGTTTGAAGCGCTGCCCCACCGAAGCCATCCGCATCCGCGAGCGGCGCGCGCGCATCATCGACGAGCGCTGCATAGACTGCGGCGAGTGCATCCGCATCTGCGAACACCACGCCAAGGTCGCCACCACCAACCCCCTCTCGGCCATCAACCGCTACCCGTACAAGATCGCCCTGCCCGCGCCCGCGCTCTACGGCCAGTTCAAGAATTTGCAGGCCGCGGCGGCGATCCCGGCGGCGCTGAAGATGATGGGCTTTGACTACGTGTGCGAAGTCGCCCACGGGGCCGACATCGTCAGCCGCGCGATCATGGAAAAGATGAAGGAGCCGGGCGTGCCGCGCCCGCTGATTTCCTCGAGCTGCCCGGCGGTTGTGCGGCTGATCCAGACGCGCTTTCCCGAACTGATCGACAACATCGTCGACGTCAAAAGCCCCATGGAAGTGGCCGCCATCGAGGCGCGCCGCCGCTTCTGCGCCGAGCGCGGCGTGGCCGACAAGGACGTGGGCTGCTTCTTCATCACCCCCTGCGCGGCGAAGATGACCGCCATCCGCAACCCGCTGGGCCACAAGACCAGCGCGGTGAGCGGCGCGATCTCCTTCCTGGAGGTCTACGGCGTGCTCTCCGAACTTTTGCGCAAGGGCAATCTGAAGCCCGATCTGGCCCACTTTTCCGCCACTTCCTTCGGCGTCAACTGGGCGCGCACGGGCGGCGAAGCGCTGGCCATCGGCGAAAACGAGGCGCTGGCCGTGGACGGCATCGACAACGTCATCCGCGTGCTGGAAGAGATCGAAAACAACCGCCTGCCCGAAGTGCGCTACTTCGAGGGGCTGGCCTGTCTGGGCGGCTGCGTGGGCGGCCCGCTGACGTTTGAAAACATGTTCATCGCCCGCAACCGCATCCGCCTGCTTGCGCAGATGCTGCCCAAGACCCGCCCGGAGCAGAAGATACCGGACAAGGAACTGGACGATCTGCGCGACGCCATCTATTTTGAAGAGCCCCTCAAGCCTTTCGAGAACACCCGCCTGGACGAGGATTTCAAGGTGGCGATGGAAAAGATGGCCCGCATCGGCGAGTTGCGCAAGCAGCTTCCCGGCCTGGACTGCGGCAGTTGCGGCTCGCCCACCTGCCAGGCGCTGGCCGAGGACGTGGTGCAGGGCTTCGCCACCGAACTCAACTGCATCCATCTGCTCAAGGAACGCCTCAGCTTCATGGCCTCCCAGATGGTGGAAATGGCCGAAGCGACACGAGAATAAACGACGGAGGATATGCGTATGACCATTCAGGAACTCGCCGCGCTCATCGACGGCGCCGTGCAGACCAAGACCGTGGACACCTCGCGCGAAGTCACCTGCGGCTATACCTGCGACCTTTTGAGCTGGGTGATGGCCAAGGGCAGGGAGGGCATGGCCTGGGCCACGGTGCAGGCGCACATGAACGTGGTGGCCGT
>CAMMGP010000249.1 GCA_946496415.1 uncultured Clostridia bacterium
CGCAGCACACCCGCCCCCTGCTCGTGGGGCGGGTGTGCGTCAACCTCGAGCCAACGGCTACTGGCTACCGGCACAGCCGGCTAGTGCGGCCTGGAGTTGCGCGTCGGTTTGCGCGTCCGGGGCGTGGAAGACCACGCTGGCGTCGGCGGCAAGGGCCACTTCAATGTCCGGCGTCACGCCCTGACCGTGGATGGAACGGCCGGAGGGCGTGTAGTATGCGGCAGTGGTCAGTTGCACGCCGTCGCCCTCGGGGAAGGAATACAGCGTCTGTACCACGCCCTTGCCATAGGTCGTCTCGCCCACTACAATGCCGCGCCCCGTGTCCTGCACGGCGGCGGCGAAGATCTCCGAGGCGCTGGCCGATTCGCCGTTGACCAGCACCGCCATGGGCACGTCCCAGTATTCGCTGTCGGCGTAATACTCCTCGCGCGCGCCGCTGCGATCCTCGGTGTAGACGATCAGCCCTTCGGGCAGGAACATGTCGCAGATCTTCACCACATCTGTCAGCAGCCCGCCGGGATTGGAGCGCACGTCCACCACCAGCGCGGTGACGCCCGCCTGCCGGAAGGCGCTCACGGCCTCCTCCACGCCGGAAACGTCGTCGCCGCTGAACTGGTAGATGGAAAGATAGCCCACTTCGCCCTCGAGGATGCTGTATTCCACGTAATTGATGTTCACCTCGCTGCGCGCGAGCGTGAAGGAGAGCGCCTCGCCATCGCGCAGCGCCTCTACGGCCACCGGCGTTTCGCCGTCGCCCTTGAGCAGCGCCGTAGTCTCCGAAAGCCCGAGTTGCGTGCCCGCGCCGACGGGCGTGCCGTCAATGGCGATCAGTTCGTCGCCCGCTTCGATGCCGGCGCTCTCCGCCGGCGAATCGCGGAACACGCGCAGCACGGTCAGGGCGCCGTCCGCGTCCTCGCCCACCAGCATGCCCACGCCCACGTAGTGGCCGGTGGTTTCCTCGTTCATGGCCGCGTAGGCCTCGTCTGTGTAGTAGAAGGTATAGGGATCGCCCAGCGAGGCGAGCATGCCGTCAATGGCCGCCGTTTCCAGCGCTTCTGCGTCCACTTCCTGGTAATACTGGCTCTCAACCAGGGCGAAGATCTCCTCCGCGCGGCTGAGCGGCCCTTCCCCGGCTTCGGGCGCGGCGGTGCGCGCGCCGGCGAGCAGCAGCGTCAGCGTCGAGGCCGCCATGGCCACGATCAGCAGCACGCAGACGAACGTGGGCAGGGAAACGGAGCGCTTGGACATAAAAGACCTCCTTGGAGGGAACCAACAAATTGCCGGCGACCGCGTCTGCCAGTCGCCGGCGATCTTCCCTGCGAGCGTATGCGGACGCGCGCGGGTGTATGTCAGAGCCTGTTCTTGCGCGGCTGGGTGTTCTTGCCCAGCAGCATCATCATTTTGAACGTCACCGCGTCGTCGAACGAGCGCAGATCCAGCCCAATGGCCCGCTGCACCTTCTCCAGCCGGTAGACCAGCGTGTTGCGGTGGATGTAGAGCTTGCGCGCCGTCTCGGAAAGGTTGAGGCTGTTTTCAAAGAACGTCTCGATGGTGTGGAGCATCTCGTCGTTGAACAGCTTGGCCGTCTGGCGGTTGAAGATCTGGCTGCTGTAGCGGGCGCTGGCGTCGGCGGGCAGGTCGTACAAAAAGCGCTCCAGCAGCAGGCGGTTGTAGAAGAAGATGGTGGCGGAGGAATTGTAGACGCGGCCGATGTTGATGGCGCTGCGCGCCTCCTCAAAGGCCTCGGCGATCATGGAAAGATCCTCCCGCGGCTCGGACACGCCAATGTACACCGGCTGGCCGGTTTCCATGAGGAAGGAGTTTTCCACCGCCTCGGTCATCTGCGAGAGGGCCTCGAAGTCCATGTCCTCGTCCAGCGTCTTCATCAGCGCCAGCGAATGGCGGCCCACTTCGGTGAGCACGTCGTTCTCCGGGTCGATCACGCCCTCGAGGATGGTGGAAGCGTCCTCCGTGGAGGTCTGGGCGGAGTAGAAGTACATCACGCAGCGGCTCTTTTCCAGGACGATGTTGTGCTCCGCCGCCAGCGATTCCAGTTCCGCGCCCTCCACTTCGCCGCGCAGCATCAGGCGCACGGCCTGTTCGCGCGTGGCGTGGCCCAGATCCACGTGCACCAGCATGTTGATCAGTTCCGCGCAGAGGATGGCGCAGTTCTTGACCTCCTGCGAATCGCCGTGCAGGCAGATGAACAGCGGCTGCCGGTCGTCGGTGCCGATGAGCGTCACGCCGCCGTAGACCATGGGCGTGGTGGGATCGCGGCGCAGCTGATCGGGCAGCGAGAGTTGGCGGTTGTCGCCCTCGGGGAGCACGACGGTGCCGTTGCCGTCCATCAGAAGCGCGCTCATGTCGATCTGCTCGAGAATGCGGGTGATTTTCGCCGTCACACGGTGATCCAGATACATGGAAAAGCCTCCTTGGGCCATATTTGCATACTTACCAAGTATTATACCCTTGCGCAGGGCAGATGGTCAAGCAATTCTTGGAAAAGCAACGGCAAATTTATCAAACCGCCGGTTTTTTGTCGATTCCGGGGCGCATGGACAGAGCGGGCCGCCAGCTTGCGGTTTCCGGCAACGGCGCGGGCCGCGCGGCGGCTTTGCCGGCACACCCTCCGCCCCGGCGGCATAGTCTGCCGGAGAGGCGCGCACCTCGCGCGCTCGACAAGGAGGCGTTTTTATGTACGCGAATTGCGGATGTTCCAACGGCTGCGGCTGCCGCCGCCCCATTCCTTATTG
>CAMMGP010000250.1 GCA_946496415.1 uncultured Clostridia bacterium
CGAAGCCCGCACCCGCGCCTGCTGCCGCTGGCGGCGAGCCTGTCAAGGCCCCGATGCCCGGCAACATACTCGATGTGCGCGTCAGCGCCGGCCAGGCCGTGAAGAAGGGCGACGTGCTGCTCATCCTCGAGGCCATGAAGATGGAAAACGAGATCCTCGCCGCCCGCGATGGCGTGGTTGCCTCCGTGGCGGTCACCAAGGGCGCGACGGTCAACTCCGGCGACGTGATGCTGACCCTGAACTGACGCATGCGTGGCGCGCCGGACGGCCCGTCGGCCTCCCCGGCGCGCCCCCATATGCCGTTTTCCAAAGTTCATTCAGCGACCTGGAGGTTGAAACATGTTTAAGAAAGTCAAGCGCACGCGCGCATTTGTGTGCCTGCTGCTGATGTTCGCCGTGCTGCTCGCCTGGGGCTTCGCGGAGAACGCCGCGCAGGCTCCGGCGGCTGACGGCGCTGCCGAGGCGACCGTGGAGGAGGCGTTGGACGCGCCCGCCGAGGACACCCTCGAGCGCGACCTCGCCGCTGCCAACGGCGAAACGGACTTTGCGGGCGGCACCGTCCGCGTCATCGAAACGCAGGAAGAAGAGGAAACGGCGCAGATCGACTTCGTCAGCGGCATGCAGGCCATCTGGGAGTCTACCGGCCTTGCCAATGGCGACTGGCAGCAGTACGCGATGATCCTCATCGCCTTCGTGCTCCTCTACCTTGCCATCGTCAGGGGCTTTGAGCCGCTGCTGCTACTGCCCATTTCTTTCGGTATGCTGCTGGCCAACCTGCCCCTGGGCGGCCTCATGGACGACCCGACCTTCAAGTACTTCGCCACGCTGCAGGAGGCGCAGCAGTACGCCGCGCCCTACGGCAAGGAAGTGACGATGGTTTCGAAGATGTTCTGGGACGTCGGTGGCCAAGTGTTCACCAGTGAATCTGCGGCGCTGGCGGCCGGCTTTGACGCCGCGCTGCCCACCTGTTCGCGCTACTTCCGCGATCTGTATCAGGTGGCGGACGCCAACGGCGGATTGTTCTACTACCTCTATCAGGGCGTCAAGCTGGGCATCTACCCGCCGCTCATCTTCATGGGCGTGGGCGCGATGACGGACTTTGCTCCCCTGATCGCCAACCCGAAGTCCCTGCTTCTGGGCGCGGCGGCGCAGCTGGGCATCTTCATCGCCTTCATCCTCGCCCGCCTGCTCGGTTTCAATTCTTCGGAAGCGAGTTCCATCGGCATCATCGGCGGCGCGGACGGCCCCACGGCCATCTTCGTCACCACCCATCTGGCCCCGCACCTTCTGGGCGCCATCGCCGTGGCCGCGTACAGCTACATGGCGCTGGTTCCGGTCATCCAGCCGCCCATCATGCGCGCTTTGACCACCAAGAAGGAGCGTTCTATCGTCATGCAGCAGTTGCGCCCGGTCAGCAAGCGCGAACTGGTGATCTTCCCCATCGCCGTGACGGTCATCGTCTCGCTGCTTCTGCCCTCGGCCGCCCCGCTGATCGGCATGCTGATGTTCGGCAACCTCCTGCGCGTCTCCGGCGTCACCGAGCGCCTGTCCAAGACCGCGCAGAACGAACTGATGAACATCGTCACCATCTTCCTGGGCATCACCGTCGGCGCGACCACGAAGGGTTCCACGTTCCTGACTTGGGACACCATCAAGATCCTGCTGCTGGGCGTTATCGCCTTCGGCGGCGGCACTGCCGGCGGCGTGCTGCTGGGCAAGCTGATGTGCAAACTGACCGGCGGCAAGATCAACCCGCTCATCGGTTCCGCGGGCGTCTCCGCCGTGCCGATGGCGGCGCGCGTCTCCCAGAAGGAAGCGCAGCGCGAGAACCCCGGCAACTTCCTGCTGATGCACGCCATGGGTCCGAACGTGGCCGGCGTCATCGGTTCCGCGGTGGCGGCGGGCGTGTTCATCGCCCTGTTCGGCTGATACCGCGCGCCCCTGTTGGGCTAAAGACTTTGTAAGGAGGAAACGACCATGGCGAAGGTTTTGATCACCGATACCATCCTTCGCGACGCGCACCAGTCTCAGGCCGCCACCCGCATGCGCACTGAGGACATGCTGCCCGCCTGCGAGATCCTTGACAAGATCGGCTACTATTCCCTCGAATGCTGGGGCGGCGCGACCTTCGACGCCTGCCTGCGCTTTCTGAACGAAGACCCGTGGGAGCGTCTGCGCAAGCTGCGCAAGGCCCTGCCCAACACCAAGCTGCAGATGCTCTTCCGCGGCCAGAACATCCTGGGCTACAAGCACTACGCCGACGACGTGGTGGAGGAGTTCGTGCGCCTGTCGATCAAGAACGGCATCGACATCATCCGCATCTTCGACGCCCTCAACGACGTGCGCAACCTCGAAACAGCCATCAAGGCCACCAAGAAGTACGGCGGCATCTGCGAAGTGGCGATGAGTTACACCGTCAGCCCCGTGCATACGGAGGACTACTTCGTAAAACTCGCGCAGCAGATCGAGGAACTTGGCGCGGATACCATCTGCATCAAGGACATGGCCAACCTGCTTCTGCCCTACAAGGCGTACAGCCTGGTCAAGCGCCTCAAGGAGAACGTCAAGATTCCCATCCACCTGCACACCCACAACACCTCCGGCACCGGCGACATGACGCTGCTCAAGGCCATTGAGGCCGGCGTGGACATCGTCGATACCGCCCTCTCCCCGCTGGGCAACGGCACTTCCCAGCCGGCCACCGAGCCGCTGGTCGCCACCCTGCAGGGCACGGAGTACGATACCGGCCTGGA
>CAMMGP010000251.1 GCA_946496415.1 uncultured Clostridia bacterium
CGGCTTAGAGAGCGCGCTCCACCTTATTGCTGCGCAGGCAGCGGGTGCAAACGAACATGCGCTTCGGCGTGCCGTTGACCATCACGCGAACGCGCTGCGTGTTGGGCGCCCAGGTGCGGCGCGTCTTGCGGTTGGAGTGGCTGACGTTGTTGCCATACTTCACGCCCTTGCCGCAGACCTCACAAAACTTTCCCATCTCTATGACACCTCCTTCAAGGCTGATGCATTCGCAAGTTATCAAACAGCACAATTATAGCACTGCGCGGGCGAAAACACAAGTGCTTTTCCATGTAAAACTTCGTAAAACGGGGCAAAATGATACCTGTACAGAAAAATTCCTCCGAAAAGGGCGTCCATGGGAGCGCGTTTAACGCCGATGCCCTTGCAAGTTTTGCCAAAACACGCTATACTAATAGAACGGATACGAATATGAGCCTTCGAGGGAGGTTGGAATATGGATTGCAAGTTCAAGACGGAGCTGGGCCTCGTCACCGTCAACGACGAGGTGCTCGTGCGCGTGGCGGGCTACGCCGCGCTGGATTGCTACGGCATCGTGGGTATGGCCTCGAAGCGCTCGACGGACGGGATCGTGCAGCTCATGGGCCGGGAAAACCTCGGCCGGGGCGTAAAGGTGCGTCAAAACGGCGAAAAGGTGGATATCGACCTGTTCATCATCGTGGAATACGGCATCTCCATCAGCGCCGTCGCCGCCTCCATCATCGAAACCGTGAAATACAAGGTAGAGCACTTGACCGGCATCAGCGTCGGTCGCGTCAACGTCTGTGTGGAGGACATCCGCGTTTGACGCATCGCGCGTTCCGGAAGTGGAGGTTTGCATATCATGCCGCAGGCAAAAATAGACGGACTGCTGTTTAAGGAAATGATCCAATCCGGCGCGGCGCTGCTCACCCAGAATCGGGAGAGCGTGGACGCGCTGAACGTCTTCCCCGTGCCCGATGGCGATACGGGCACGAACATGTCCCAGACCATCAATTCCGCCGTCAAGGAGATGCAGGCGAAAAACGCCGTCAGCGTCGGCGACGTGGCCGCCGCCGTGGCCCGCGGGGCGCTCAAGGGCGCGCGCGGCAACTCCGGCGTCATTTTGAGCCAGATACTGCGCGGCTTTGCCAGCGCTCTGGACGGCGCGGAGGACATCGACTGCGCCCTGATGATCCGCGCCCTGCGCGCCGGGGCGGACACCGCCTACAAGGCCGTGATGAAGCCCAAGGAGGGCACCATCCTCACCGTGGCCCGCGTCATGGCCGAGGACGCCGAGCGCAACTGCCGCGAGATGACCGACATCGTGGAACTGTTCCGCGCCATCCTCAAAAGCGGTGAAGCCATCCTCAAAAAGACGCCGGACATGCTGCCCGTGCTCAAGCAGGCGGGCGTGGTCGATTCCGGCGGCACCGGCCTGACCATCATCTACCGCGGCATGCTGGCCGCCCTCACCGGCGAGCCGGTGGAGGGAGGCGTGCCCACCGCGGGCGCGCGCGCCGCCATGCCCGGCGGATTCGTGGACGACCACGACAGCCTTGAGGAGATCACCTTCGGCTATTGCACGGAGTTTATCGTTTCCCACCCGCGCCCGGAAATGCGCGACAGCGATGTGGTGCGACTGCGCAAGCGCCTGGAGAAGCTGGGCGACTGCGTGCTGGTCATCTCCGACCTCTCCGTGGTGAAAGTGCACGTACACACCAACGACCCCGGCAAGGCGCTGCAATACGCCTTGGAACTGGGCGAGCTGGACGCCATCAAGATCGACAACATGTTCGAGGAGCACCGCGAGCGCATGGCCAAAATCGCCGCCGAGGAAGCGGCGAAGCAAAAGCCCTACGGCGTCGTCTGCGTGGCGCTGGGCGACGGCATCGTCGACATCTTCAAGGAACTGAACGTCGACCAGATCGTCGACGGCGGCCAGACGATGAACCCCTCCATCGAGGACCTCTACGAGGCCATCGAAAAGACGCATGCCAAGAACGTCTTCGTGCTGCCCAACAACACCAACATCATACTCGCCGCGCAGCAGGCGGCGGCGCTGGAAAATGAGCGCAACGTGGTGGTGCTGCCCACCAAGTCCGTGCCGATGGGCATCTCCGCGGCGCTGGCCTTCGATCCGGAACTGGGCGTGGAGGAAAACCGCGCCGCCATGACCGAGGCGGCCGAGAACGTGCACACCGCCTCCATCACCTACGCCGTGCGCGACACGCTCTTTGACGGGCGCGACATACACGCCGGCGACATCATGGGCCTGATCGACAACAAGCTTCACTACCTCGGCCACGACGTGCGCGAGGTGGCCGAGCATTTGACCGAGGAGATGGTCACCGAGGATAAGAGCCTCATCACCATCTACTACGGCGAGGACGTCGCCGAGGAGGACGCGCAAATGCTGCTCGCCGCCCTTTCGGAGAAGTACAGCCAGTGCGACGTCGATCTCCAGCACGGCGGCCAGCCCCTCTACTATTACCTCATCGCGGTGGAATGATGGAAGAACTTTCCCGCCTGCCGGGCCTCGGCCCCGCGCGCGTGCGGGCACTTGAAAAGGCGGGCGTGCATACGCTGCGCGATCTGGTCATGCGCCTGCCTGTCGCTTACCGCGATCTCACCGCGCCCACGCCGCTTTCGCAGGCCCGCCCGGGCCTTGCCTGCGCCGTAGCGGTGCGCGTGGTGGGCAAAGCGACCGAGCAATTCGCGCCGCGCCTGCGCATCACCCGCGCCCGCATCGCCGACGAAAGCGGCGAC
>CAMMGP010000252.1 GCA_946496415.1 uncultured Clostridia bacterium
GCGCAGGGCGGCGAGATGGCGGCGGAAGCAGGCCTCGTCGCCGATGCCCGGGTGTTCCATCATGTCGTTCAAAATATACAGGCGCATGAACAGCGTGCGCGCCTTGGCCACCTCGGCCAGTTCCGGCCACGTCTGCACCGTGAGGCGCTCGGCCTCCTCATGGATGCTCACGCGCAGATCGAGCAGTTCCGGACGCAGCGTATGCATGGCGCTGCCCTGGCGCAGGCGGTAGAAGAACAGCGCCGGGGCGAGAATGACCGCGCGCCGCAGGCGGCAGAGCACGCGGAAGAGAAACACCACGTCCTCGCCCACGCTCCAGCCCTCGGGAAAGCGCGTGTCGCCGATCACATCGCGGCGATAGGCCTTGGGCGCGTTTTCGATGATGCCGTATTTATGGGTGAGCAGCGCGCGGTGGACTTCCGGCCCTTCGAGCACGAGCGTCTCCGGCGCGTCGGGCACTTGGACTTCCTCGTCGCCATAGACGTCCGCCATGCGGAAAAACACGCCTTCAGCGCCGCCGTCCAGATACTGCAGGACGATCTCGACAGCGTCGCGGCGGAGGAAATCATCGCCGTCGATAAAGACCACGTATGTCCCCGCCGCCGCGTCTATGCCGGCGTTGCGCGCCGCCGATACGCCGGCGTTGCGCTGGTGGATGACCTTCGCGTTCGGGTGTTCGCGGGCGAAAGCATCGCAGATCGCGCCGCTCCGGTCGCTGGAGCCATCGTCCACAAGAACGATCTCCATGCGCGCCCAGGCCGTTTGCTCCGTAAGCGAGCGCAGGCAGCGCGCGAGATACGTTTCCACGTTGTATACAGGCACGATCACGCTGATGGTGTCAGCCATACCGCAACGTTCCTCCTCAGTGTTCGTAGGTCAGTATGCCGCGGTTTTTGCGGCAACGGCGGCGCACATAGGCGGCCACCAGATCCGGGCAGAGCAGCGACGCCAGCGCGTAAACGCGGCGCATGAAGCGCACTTGCGGGCAGCGCAGGAACAAAAGCGACCCCAGGCGCTTGCGCAACAGGCGATACTGGAACTTCCAGCAGGGGTGTCTGCGGAAATGATCGCACTCGAAGATGGCGTCCAGGGAGCGCAGCTGAATGATGTTGTAGCGCCCCCACGCATGCGTAAGATACTGCGGATACTTTTCCTTCGCCAGTTCCACCAGCGGAGAAGTGGCTTCCAGCCACTGGTTGAGGCGGCCGTCGCGCACATGGGTGATGCTCATCGGGCGCATGCGATAGTAGTAGAGCACGTCCGGCAGCATCAGGAGTTTCTGCGCGCGGGAGATGACCGCGGGCAGAAGATAGGCGTCCTCGTAAATGCGCCCCTGCGGATAGCGAAGGCCATCATAGAGCGCGCGGCGGTAGATCTTGTCCCAGCAGAAGTACTTGAAGCGCCTGTCAAACAGGGCGCTGAAGGCCTTGTCGTTGCCGTCAAAGAGCGTCTCCTCGCCGCCGACCACCTTCATCACCGCCTCGTCGCCCCAGACGCTGGCAAAGCCGAAGCAGACCACATCCGCGCCGGTGCGCACGGCGGCTCCGTAGGCGCGGGCAAAGCACTCCGGCTCGACAAAATCGTCGCTGTCGACAAAGCCGATGAACGCGCCCGTGGCCGCGTCCAGCCCGGCGTTGCGCGCCGAGGATACGCCGCCGTTTCCCTTGTGGAGAACGCGGACGTTGGCGTGCTGCGCGGCAAACTCGTCGCAGATGCGGCCGCTTGCGTCGGTGGAACCGTCGTCGACCAGGATGACCTCCGTCTGGTCAAAGATCGTCTGCGCCTGGATGGATGCGAGGCAGCGCGGCAGATACTGTTCGACGTTGTAGACCGGTACGATCAGGCTGATGTGCGCGTCCATGGCAACGCCTCCTCTATCGTTTTATCGCGCGCCGCTTGTACCACAGCTTCGCAAGCCAT
The DNA here is from genome assembly GCA_946496415.1 of uncultured Clostridia bacterium. Taxonomy (GTDB): domain Bacteria; phylum Bacillota; class Clostridia; order Christensenellales; family Aristaeellaceae; genus Pullichristensenella. The sequence continues at coordinate 1,921 of CAMMGP010000252.1, forward strand.
GGGCTGATACACAAAAGCAGCGCGTGCGCCTTGATCTTCGGGGTCAGCACTTCACGCTCGGGGTTTTTCAGAAGCGCCACGATCTCTCTTCGGTGCGCCCGAAGCAGTTCGCGGTAATAACTCGTATCGATCAGTTCAGGCACGACGAGCATGCCCAGCAGTATGTGCCTCCGCGCGTTCATTTTGTCCGCCTGCGCCAGAGGCAAAAGTTCCGGATACGCCTGTACGCTCAGGCGCTCCATCTCCTCATAGACGGCAAAGCGCTGCTTTTCCGGGTAGATCTTGTCCGGTTTCGTCCCTTTCGGCGGCTTGCGGGCGAAGTACAGCACCGGGGCGGGGACGACCGCGCGGCGCAGTTTCAACAGCACGCGGAACAAAAACAGCGAATCCTCGCCGATGTAGACGCCCTCGGGAAAGCGCTCCTCGCCGATGACGTCCGCGCGGTACACCTTGGGAACGCCCGTGCCGACGCCGTACCTGTGCAAAAAGAGCGCTCTGTATACATCCACCCCCTCGAGCTGAAGCGGAGCGGGCGGCGCAGGCGCGCGCACCTCCTCGTCGTCATACACATATGCCGTGCGAAAAAACACGCCTTCGGCTCCCCCGCGCAAAAAGTCCCGCGCTATCTCCATCGCGTCGCGGCGAATGAAGTCGTCGCTGTCGACAAAGCCGATAAACGCGCCCGTGGCCACGTCCAGCCCGGCGTTGCGCGCCGAGGACACGCCGCCGTTTTCCTTGTGGAGGACGCGGGCGTTCGCGTGCCGCGCGGCAAACTCGTCGCAGATGCGGCCGCTTGCGTCGGCGGAACCGTCGTTTAC
>CAMMGP010000253.1 GCA_946496415.1 uncultured Clostridia bacterium
CCTATCCCTCGATGCGCCGGATTGGCAGGCGCAGCACTGTTTTCAACTTTTCCGGCGCGACGCGGCGCGGGTCGCCAAGGTAGATCTCGTGATGGCGGCGCTCCTCCCCCATGTCGAACTGCCAGCCGTTGTCCTCCGCGAAGGCGCGCATGACCAAAAGCGTAGCCGGTTCCGCATCGTAGGGGCCGACGTGCATGCACTGCACGCAATCTCCCTCTGCGTAGGCGAAGTACTCGACATGCGCGCAGTCGACGCCCTTTTTGCGCGCGGCCTCCGCCCGCGCCCAGCAGAATTCCTCTTCGACGGCGAACTCCGGCAGGCGGATCATCGAGATCCACGAAAGCGCCTCCTTGCGGGAAAGATCGACCGCGTCCGCGCCTTCCTGCCACCAGAGGCCCTCCAGCGGCGGGACGACGTAATCGAAGTAGCCCTCGATCCTGTGGTCGCCCATTTTGCTCATCTTCAGCGTGTAGCAGACGGCGTAGAGCATGGAAAGGGCCTGCTGATAGTCGCCTCCCGCCTCATTGGGATCGCCGTGGCCGCGCACGGCGGCAAAGCGCATTTTCGGAACGCGCACGATCTCCGGCCGTCGCGGCGGCAGATAGAATTGCCTGTATTCCTTTTTGAAATCAAACGCCATGCCGCGCCCTCCCTTCAGGCTTTCAGCATAGCAGACGCAAAAGCGTCTGTCAAGGCTTGCGCTTTGGCGCGCGGGATGCTACAATGAGGAAAAGTTTGAGGGAGGCGGCGACATGGCGCTGCGAGACGATCTGTTGGCGGAACTGGAAAAGCGGCGCGGCGAGGACGTGTCCGGGCAGGCCTTGGCGGAGCGCTTTGGCGTCAGCCGCAGCGCGGTGTGGAAAGCCGTGAACGCACTGCGCGCGGCGGGGTTCGAGATAAGTTCCACGCCCAACCGCGGCTATCGCCTCCGCCCCGAGGACGATCGCCTCTCCGCGGCCGGCGTGCGCGCCGCGCTGGGCGAGGCCTGCGGCGGTTTGCGCGTGCGCGTTTATGAAACGCTGGATTCGACCAATCAGGAGGCCAAACGCCACCTTGCCGCGGGCGAGCCCTGTCCGATGCTGCTGCTCGCCGAGGAACAGACCGCCGGGCGCGGGCGGCGCGGACGTGGCTTTTACTCCCCCGCCGGCGAAGGGCTGTACATGACGCTTGCCCTCCAGCCCCCCGCGGCGCTTTCGCAGGCGACGCTGCTCACCGCCGCGGCGGCGGTGGCCGTAGCGCAGGCGGTGGAGGCGCTGACGGCGCTTGCGTGCCAGATCAAATGGGTCAACGACGTCTATTTGGACGGCAAAAAGCTCTGCGGCATACTCACGGAAGCCAGCGGCAGCTTTGAAGCGGACGCCCTGAGCAGCGTCTGCGCCGGCATCGGCGTCAACGTGCGCACGCGCGATTTTCCGGAAGAACTTGCCGGCCGCGCCTGCTCCCTCTGGCCGCGGGCCGTTTCCCGCAACCGTCTGGCGGCGGAAATCGCCGTCCGGCTGCTGAACTTTGCCGCCGACCTTGGGGCGCGGGAGTTCCTGGAGGAATACCGCCGCCGCTCGCTGGTGCTGGGCAAAGCCGTGACGTTCACGCGGGACGGCGGGGAGCGGCGGGCGCTGGCCGTGGGTATCGGCGAAAACGGCGAACTGATCGTGCGTTACGACGACGGCCGGGAAGAAGCGCTGAACGCCGGGGAGGTGCGGATCCTGCCGGGCGCGTACTAGACGAGGGCTGGCCTTTGCCGGCCCCGTCTATTTTTTGGCAAGCAGGGGCTTGAGGCGCACGGAAACGAACAGCGCCAAAGCGATCTTGGCGCAGTCCGGCAGCAGGAAGGGCGCCACGCACATGGAAAGCGCCGCACCCAGGCCGATGGGACCGCCCGCGCGCGCATAGACAAACATGAACCATGCCGTGCCAAAGGCGTAGCAGAGCAGCAGGCCCAACGCCATGCCCGCGACGCGCGCGGGGAGCCCCTGGCCAAACCGCGCCTCCACGCCCCACATGGAAAGCGCCGTGAAGGCAAAACCGAGTATGTAGCCGCCTGTGGGGCCCAAAAGCGCCCCCATGCCCGCGCCAAAGCCGGAGAATACCGGCAGGCCCACCGCGCCAAGCAGCATGTACAGGCCCACGGCGCACAGCCCTGATTTCCCGCCCAGCAGCGCGCAGGCCGTGAACACGGCGAATGTCTGCAACGTGAAGGGAACCGCGGCGGGAATGGTGATCCATGAACAAACGACGATGAGCACAGCGCACAGCGCCACGTGGGTCATTTTGCGAATATCCGCTCTCTTTTGCATCGTTTTTCCTCCTCTGTGGGAGGATACCACAGTCTTCGCGGATTGTCAACCGTATTTCGCATTTTGGTTGACATTCTTCTTTCGCCGCATGTGTTGAAATCCATACATAACTGTGATAGAATAAGAAATGGTTATCAAAAAATGTCCCCGAAAGGCGGAGGTCGGTTTGATACGCTTTAATTGCGATTACGGCGAGGGCGCGCATCCGCGCATACTGGCGCGTTTGCAGGAAACGAACCTTGTACAGACGCCGGGCTATGGCGAAGACGAATACTGCCGCGAGGCGGCGGACATCATCCGCTCGCTGTGCGAGATGGACGCTCTGGACGTGCATTTCCTCATGGGCGGCACGCAGGCGAACCTGACCGTGCTTTCCGCGGCGCTGCGGCCGTGGCAGGGCGTCGTTTCTACCGACGCGGGCCACATCGCCGT
>CAMMGP010000254.1 GCA_946496415.1 uncultured Clostridia bacterium
AACGCGGGGGCCTTCCGACATCGCCCTGTTCGAGGGCTGGAAGGCGCGCTTTTCCCCGGAGATGCTGCATTTGGGGGCGGAGCAGGCGGGCGGCAAGGGCGCGGCGGTGGCGGCCATCGACAAACTGCTCGCCGCGTGGGAAAAGGAGGGCGTCGCGACGCCCGACCAGGCCCGCGCGCGGCGGGAGCGCGCGGCGGGGAAGAAGGGCTTTGACAATCCCGCCCTGCGCTATGAACAGCGTGCGATTGAGGGCGACGGCGACGAATTGTTTACCGATCTTACGCAATACAGGGGGAACAGCGAATGACCAGAGCGGAGCGCGTGCGGGCGCTGTTGGATGAATACGCGCGTCAGCGCTACCAGAACGAGCGAGAGCAGCGCGAACGCGAGCGCGAGGCCTTCGCGCGCGATCCGGAACTGGAAGCCCTGCGCGCGCGCAGCGTGTCGCTGGCGGCGCAGTCTTTGCGCGCGGCCATGAATGAGCCGGACGCGGACAAGCGCCGCGCCATCGCCGGAGACATGCGCCAGAAGGGCGCGCTCCTCAACGCCGAAACGCGCCGCCGCCTGCGGGCGCTGGGGTTGCCCGAGGACTATCTGGAGGAGCACTACCGCTGCCCCGTCTGCCGCGATACCGGCTATGTGGGCGATGCGCCGGCGCGCTTTTGCGCCTGCTTCGAGCGCCGTCTGGCGATGGGGGAGCAGAGCGGACAGGGCGCGCAGACGTTCGAGGCCTTCAACGCTGCCTTCGTGCCCGAGGAGAACGGCCAGCGGGCGCGGCTATTGGAGGCGAAGGGACTTTTGGAGGAATTTGCCGACCGCTATCCGCAGGCGCGTTGGCGCAACATCGTGCTCTCTGGCGCGGGCGGGCTGGGCAAGAGTTTTTTGCTCAACTGCGTCTATGAGCGCGTGAACAGCCGGGGTTTTGCCGCCACGCGCACGACCGCCTACCGCATGTTCGACGCCATGCGCCGCCGCCACGTGGGCGACGCGGAGGACGCCGACGGCTTTGCCGCCCTGCTGGAAACGCCGTTTCTGCTGGTGGACGACCTCGGCACCGAGCCGATGATGCGCAACATCACCGTGGAATACCTGTTTTTGCTCATCAACGAGCGCATGGAGGCGGGGCTTTCGACGATGGCAACCACCAACCTCACCCCGGCGCAGATCCAGGAGCGCTACGGCGAGCGCGTCTGCTCGCGTCTGTTCGATCGCGCCAGCGCGCTGACCATCAAGCTGGAAGGAAAGGACTTGAGGCTGCATGGCATCCGTTAAAGAGGACGTGCTTTCGGCGCTGGGGGCGCTGGGCGTTTCCTATGAACTGCTGGAGCACGCGCCGGTGCATACCATGGAGGACTGCAAGGCCGCCGAGGAAGCGTTGGGCGGGGTCATGCCGAAAAACCTCTTCCTCACGCCGCGCAACCATGCCACGCACCATCTGCTCATTGCTCGCGCGGACGCGCCCTTCCGCACAGCGCGCGTCTCGCGGCAGCTTGGCGTGTCGCGCCTGAGTTTCGCCACGGCGGAGGAACTGATGGAGATGCTGCGCACGCTGCCGGGGGCGATCAGCCCCATGGGCCTTTTGTTCGATCAGGAGAGAAAGGTGCGCCTGGCTATCGACCGCGCGCTGCGGGGCGAGGAGCGGCTTTTGTTCCATCCCTGCGTGAACACGGCGACGCTCGCCGTTTCGGGCGCGGACTTTTTTGAACGCCTTCTGCCGGCCCTGGGCCACGAGGCGACCTATGTGGACATGGAGGAGGACGCGGAATGAAGTTCGACTGGAAGCGCGATCTGCGCAGGCTGTTGCTGGTCGTCGTCGCCTCGGCGATCATCGCCGTCAATCTGAAGATGTTCGTGCGCCCGGCGGAGATGTACCCCGGCGGCATGAACGGCCTGTCCATGCTGATGCAGACCATCTTTTCCACCTATCTGGGCCTGCAAGTGCCGTTTACAGTGTTCAACGTCATCTTCAATTCCATCCCGGTATACATCGGCCTGCGCTTTCTCGGGCGCAAGTTCACCATACTCTCGATCATTACGATCATCCTGTCCTCTGTTTTGACGGACCTGTTGCCCGACATGGGATTGACGCAGGATCCCCTGCTCAACTGCGTGTTCGGCGGCATACTCTACGCCTTTGGCAGCAGCCTCTGCCTGCGCGCCGACGCCACCACCGGCGGCACGGACTTCATCGCCATGTACATGGCCCAGAAGCACGACCGCGACGCCTTTGGCACCATCTTTATTTTCAACGCCATTATGCTGGCCGTGGCGGGATACCTGTTCGGCTGGGACAAGGCCATGTATTCCATCATCTATCAGTTCACGGTCACGCAGGCGCTGCACGTGTTCTACAAGAATTACCAGAAGCACACGCTGTTCATCATCACGGAAAAGCCGGCCGACGTCTACGAGTGCATCCGCATCAGCACCCACCACGGGGCCACGCTCTTCCGCGGCATCGGCCTTTACGAGCAGAAGGAGCGCAACATGGTCTATTCCGTGGTTTCCTCCTCCGAGATGCGCCGCGTGCTCGGCGAGGTGCGCCGCGTGGACGAGCATGCCTTCATCAACATCATCAAGACCGACGTCTTCGCCGGCCGCTTCCACCATCGCCCCACCGACTGACGGCAGTGCCGCCGGCAAGCGCCGTTGGCGCCGTGTTCACGCAACCCCGCCCCGTCACGAATGGGGCGGGGTTGCTGCGTTTTGGTTCGGTTGGGGCGG
>CAMMGP010000255.1 GCA_946496415.1 uncultured Clostridia bacterium
CGAGCATGTAGCCGCCTTCCCCACGGCGGGATTCACCGCCGGCACCGCCTACACAGACCTCAAAGCCGCCGGCATCTCCACCCGCAAGTTCGACTACACCATCTGGATGTCCGGCTCGACGCTCGACGCGGCCGCCGGGGAGATGGCCGCCGAGGTCAGCGTAGAAGACGAGGTCTATCCCCTCGCGGACGACGAGACGCAGTCGATGTACGCTTACGACCTCTACTACGGCCCCCTGGAGCTGCTGGACTACGCCTTCGGCGCCTGGACGCCGGAAATGGCGGCGCACGAAATGGAGGAAAACGCATGAGAAAGACAAGGCGGATATTCGCCGCGCTGCTCGCGCTTGTGCTTCTGTGCGGCGCGGGCCTGGCGGAAATGGTCTTTGACGGCGTGGTCACCGGCGGCGACGCCCAGTACGTGCTCGCCCCCTTCGGCGGGGTGATGGACGAAGTCAACGTCCGCGTCGGCGACCGCGTGCAGCCCGGGCAGGTGCTGGCCACCATCCAGACCACGCGCGTCTACGCCGACGTGGAGGGCAAGATCTCCGGCGTCTTTGGCCGCGAGGGCGACGCCACCGAGGGCGTTTCCGAGCGCTACGGCGGCGTGCTCTTCATCGAGCCGACCAACAAGTACACCATCGCCGCCTCCACGGAAAAGGCCTACAATCGCAGCGAGAACAAGTTCGTCCACGTCGGCGAGACGGTGTATTTGAAGTGCACCTCCGACGGCAGCCACCGCGGCACCGGCGTGGTCACCGGCATGGGCGAAAAGGCCGGCGAGTACAACGTGGAAGTCACCGGCGGCGAGTTCTACATCGCCGAAACGGTGAGCATCTACCGCCGCAGCGACTACGCCGAGTCCTCCCGCATCGGCCGGGGAACGGTGGCGGCGGCCAAGGTGGTGCCCATCAAGGGCAGCGGCAGCATCCTCAAGATGCACGTTGCGAACGGAGACTTCGTCGAGCGCGGCGAACTGCTCTTTGAGACGGTCACCGGCGGCCTCGACGGCCTCTACGCCCCCGGCAACGAGATCGTCTGCGAAACAAGCGGCATCGTCGCCAGCGTCGACGCCGGCGCGGGCGCGTCCGTGGAAAAGGGTGGCAAGATACTTTCCATCTATCCGGACGACGCCACCTGCATCGAGATGCAGGTGCGCGAGAGCGACCTCGGCCTCGTGCGCGAGGGCATGAAGGTCGATATCGAGTTCAACTGGGATCTGCAGCGCATGACGCGGCTGGAAGGGACCATCACCGGCATCTCCTACCTGAGCGCTAACGCGCCCGCCGCCGGGGAGGACGGCCAGACCACCGCTCCCACTGCCGGCGAGGAACCGACCTACACCGCCTACGTGGATTTCACCCCCGACGAGAGCGTGCGCCTGGGTATGACCGTGCTGGTCTACACGCGCGACAGCCACGACGCGGAAGCGCCGGAAATGGAGGGGGAAACTGCACAATAGCGACGCAGGAGGGATGAGGGATGAAAAGGGGACTTTCTCTGTTCTTTGTTTTGACGCTTCTCTTTGCCGGCATATCGCCCGCCCACGCCGCCCCCGCGGACGCCGTGCTGCTGCGCGACGGCGCGGACGGCTTTTCCGGCAACATACAAAACATCGCCGCTGTCGGCGATACGCTCTACGCCCTCACCTACGACGCGGTCTACGCCTTCGAGGGCGAAAACGCCGAACCTGCGCGCTACGAACTATCCCTGCCCGCCGAGACGGAAGCGGGAAACGGCGTGGAGAGTTCCTCTTCGCTGGACGCCATCGCCATCGTTTCCCACGGCGGCATCCTCTGCCTGCTCGCCGCGCGGACGGAGCAGACCGTCTTTGAGGAAGACGGCGAGACCATCTGGGAATCCGCCATCGACGGCGTTTCCCTCTACGCGCTCGACCTTGCGGATGCTGCCGCGACCACTAGCGCGGAAGTCTGCGCCCTTGACTGGGAAGACCTCATCTTCGGCGGCGCGGACGATGCCTACCTCGCCGAGGTGGACGCCCTCTGCGCCTCGGGCGATTTCCTCGCCTGCAGGAGTTATGACGAGAGCGGCAACGAATTTTACGCCATCGCCGATCTGACCGGCGGTTCCGTCGCCCTCTACTACGCGGACGAGCTGCCCGGCGAGGACGCCCTGCTCACGCCTTACCGCGATGGGGAACTGCTCTGCATTACCCGCGAGTGGGGGAGCGAGGGCAACCTTTCCCGCATCCACCGCTTCGATCCCGCCAGCGGCGCGACGGACGAACTTTGCGCCCTCTCCACCGGCGAAGGCTACCTTGAAGCGCCCGCTTACCGGGCGGAAAACGACGCGCTCTACTACCTCTTGGACGGCCAACTCTGGGCGCTGCCGGGCTTGGACGCCTCCCATCCCGAGGCCGTGGCCGGTTTCCCGCTCGATCAGCCGCGCGGGCAAGCCGTCCTCACCGCCAGCGGCCTCTACGCCGCCGCCGACTTTTTCACCCTCGTGCGCCGCGATACCGACCCCGCGCAGCGTGCCTCCGTGCGCCTTACCGTGCTCTCCGGCCACTCGGAAAACGTGGAAAACGCCGCCTACGCCTTTGGCGCGGAACGCGGCGATGTGGAAGTGACCCTCGTCCAGCAGTCCGGCGATGTGCTGGAAACCATGCTCGGCCGCTCCCCGGAGATCGACGTCTATTGCTTCTCCGCCTCGCTTCCCCAGTACGAAGCCCTCCGCGCGCGCGGCTTCCTGCCGTCTCTGGA
>CAMMGP010000256.1 GCA_946496415.1 uncultured Clostridia bacterium
TGTCAGAAAGCGTGCCGTCCGGCCGCACGCGCGCGCCGAGCACGATGATGCAGTCCGCAGAAGAAACCTCGCGCTCCATCCCCGCGCAATAGCATACCGTGCCCACCAATGCCACGAACATCACCGCTCCCAGGCAGACGAGCGCCGCCAGCGCGCGCCAGAGCCGTCGCTTTTTTTGCATTTAGTCCTCGTTGAGGAAGTCGGCGATGGCTTCCATGGTCATCGTGCGATCCGGCACGATCACGGACATGCCGCGCACGGTCTGGAACTTATAGCCGCCGTCCACGGGCAGGCGCAACTCCTCGATCTCCGCGTCCTTGAGCGAGAGCATGGCCGGAGCCAGCAGCATGATGTCCTGCAGGGTGAGATTGGTCACCACGTTGTTGATGTTGGTCATCGCCAGCGCCGAGAGCTCCACCAGAGACATCTCCGTCAGGCGATGGAAGATCTTGGTGATGACCTCGCGCTGACGGGCAGTGCGGCCGAAGTCGCCGTCGGAAGTGCCGTAGCGGTAGCGGGCGTAGGCCTGCGCCTGCTTGCCCGTCATCAGCTGTTCGCCCGCCTGGGTGAGCAGGCCGTCGTTTTCGTTGAGGCCGAGAACCTTGTTGTCCTCCTTGATGACGGCGTTGATGCGATCCATGTAGTACTCGCTTTCCACCGTCAGCGTCAGCCCGCCGATCTGGTCGATGAGGTCGGCCAGCAGCGAGAAGTTGACGCCCACATAGTGCTCGATGTGGATGCCAAAGTTATTTTCGATGGTCTGCAAAAGCAGGTCGGCGCCGCCGAAATAGTAGGCCGCGTTGAGGCGGTTGTTCTCCCGCCCGGGGATGGCCACGATGATGTCGCGCATCAGGCTCATCAGCTTGATCTTCTGGTTGTTGGTGTCCACGGTGAGGATGATCATCGTGTCCGAACGGCCGGTGGTCTGACCCGGGCGGGCGTCGATGCCCAGAAGGAGTATGTGCTGCAATTCGTTGACCTTGTCGATGGAGGCCTGCAAAGAGGCGTCCGCCTGCGAGTCCTCGAACTGTATCTCCTCGCCCTCCTCAAGGAGGATCTCCTCGAGATAGCCCTCCTCGTCCACCATCACGGCGGAAGCGGAGCCGATCGTCAGCAGCATCGCCAGCAGCGCGGCGAGCGCGGCCTGAAACACCTTTTTCATTTGTTTTTTCCACCTCGTTATCCATTGCGGTCGTTACAGTTCTTTGACGCGCAAAACCGCGCGACGGTTGCCTTCCTGCGACCATCTTACAATACTTTTCTTGGCCTCGTAAAGCGTGGAAGTGTGAATTAACGGATTTGTAATTACAAAGAGCGAGAATTGTCCAGATGTGAAAAAACTCAGTCTCCGCGCCGCAGAAGCAGCAGCGTCAGCGCCACGCCCAGGAGCGAGAGCGCGCCGTTGAAGTAGAAGTTCACTGTCATGCCCTCCACCGCCGTAGGCAGCGCCGAGATGATCCAGCCCGCGGCCACGGGGCCGATGAACATGCCCACGCCGTATACGGCCTGATACACGCCCATCGCCGCGCCGCGCCGCCGGTCAGGAATATCGCGGATGGCGGCGGAGAGCGTCAGGGGCAAAATCAGCCCCATGCCCACGCCGAACACGCCCTGCACGGCCAGGAGCGCCCAGAGCCCCGTGGCGCGCGGGTAGAGGAAGCAGGCGACGCCCACGATGGCAAACCCCGCGGCCAGCACCTTGCGAAAGCCGAAGCGCGGGGCCAGACAGGCGCCGCTCAGGCGCGCCATTATCGTGTTGGGCAAAAGATACATCACCGAGAGATACCCCAGCTGCGATACGGAGAACCCTGCCACATCCCGCGCCCAGTTGGGCACGAAACCCAGCACCGTGCCCCAGCAGACGAGGCGAAACAGCGTGCCCAGCAGCGTGCCCACCTTCAGCCCGCGGTCGTTGAGCACGGCGGCAAAGCTCTTCAGCGTCAGCCGTTCCTCCTCCGGCGGGCGGTCGGGCACGCGCCGCATCAGCACAAGGCCCGCCAGCGCCGCAAAAGCCGCCAGGGCGAAGGCCGCCGTTTCATGCACGCGCTGCGCCAGTTGCGCGCCCAGCAGCATGGCCACGATCTGCGAGCCATACTGCGGCACCATCAGACGGCTCACCGCCGGAGCGATCTCGTCGGCTTCGTAAGAGGCCGAATAGAGCACGGAAAAGGATACCCACGTCGCCGCTGTCACCCCGGAAAGGCCGCGGGCGAGGAGTGCCACCACATGCGTGAAGACGCCCACTTGTCCGCGTGCAGCCAGCGATTCTGTCAGCATCAGGCCCGCGCAGGCAAGCAGCGAGGCGCAGAAGCCCAATACCACGAACGGCTTGCGCCGCCGCGTCCAGTCCGAGACGATGCCCAGCGGGATGGGCAGGATCATCTGCGCAAAGCCGTAAGCGCCCACGATCAGCCCCGTCATCACCTCCGGGGCCAGCAGCCGGTCGGAGACATAGGCGGAGAAAAAGGAGGGGTAGGTGTACATCGAAAACCAGAAGAAAAAGATGGCGGCGAGCACCGGCAGCTCCTTCCTGAACGACGCTTTCAAGCTGGCCCCTCCTTTCATTTTCTTCCATTATACTCTCGCCGCAGAACTTTGTAAAGAAAAAATGAACTTCGCGTTTGCCGGAGAACTTTTCCAGCGCCATGGGCAAACTGTTCCTGGGAGGTGAGGGCATGCGCGCGTTCGTCATCGCCCTGCTCGCGGCGGCGCTTTTG
>CAMMGP010000257.1 GCA_946496415.1 uncultured Clostridia bacterium
TTCCCAACCAGCTTTCCGGCGGGCAGCAGCAGCGCGTGGCCATCGCCCGGGCGCTGGTCACCGACCCGACGCTGCTTCTGGCCGACGAGCCCACCGGCGCGCTTGACCAGAAGACGGGCAAGCAGATCATGGAACTGTTTGGGGCGCTGAGCGACGAGGGCCGCACCATCATCATGATCACGCACGATCTGAACATCGCCCGCCACGCCCGCCGCGTGGTGCACATCATCGACGGCGAACTGACCGAGGGAAAGGAGGCGACCTGGGCATGAGCGCGCTTCGCAGCCTCACAGGCGGCCTTTCCATGATGGTGGAGAGCGTGCGCATGTCCGTTTCCAACATTCGCCAGAACCGCATGCGCTCCTTCCTCACCATCCTCGGCATCATGATCGGCGTCACCGCGGTCATCGCCCTGGTGACGACTATTTCCGGCGTTTCCTCGTCCATTTCTGATTCGTTCTCCTCCATGGGCGCGAGCACCATGACCTTGAGCGCCACCGGCACCGACCTGCAGGGCGGCCTGACGGCGGAGAACATGGAGGAAATTTCCGAACTTGACCACGTGGAGGGCGTTTCGCCTTCCGTGTCCCTCTCGGTGACGGCGGCGCGCGACGACGCCTACGAAAGCGGCGTGAGCGTCGCCGGCCGCAACGACGACTACTTCGTCCAGGAGCCGGACACGCTCTCGCGCGGCCGCGCCATTAACTCGATCGACCTTGACCAGTCCCTGCGCGTCTGCCTCATCAGCGAGGAACTGGTGGAAACATTCTTCTACGGCGATGACCCCATCGGGCAGGAACTGTATCTGGACGGCATGCGCTTCACCGTCGTCGGCGTGCTGGCGGCGGACGCGGACTCCTCCGTATCCAGCATGTTTTCCGGCTCGAACGCGGTGATCGTTCCCTACACCACGGCGTTGAAGATGAACGGCGAAACGCTGGTTTCCTCTCTGACGCTCTATATCGACGACGCCAACGCCGCCGAGATCGTGGAATCGGAGCTGGAAACCTGCCTGGACGCCATCTTCGACTATGAGGATGACACCTATTCCATCATCACCATGGAATCCATCGCCGACACCATGGAATCCATGCTCTCGATGATGTCGGCGCTTCTGGGCGGCATCGCCTCCATCGCTTTGCTCGTGGGCGGCATCGGCATTATGAACATGATGCTCACCTCCGTTACCGAGCGCACGGTGGAGATCGGCCTGAAAAAGGCCATCGGCGCGCGGCCCGGGCAGATTCAGGCGCAGTTCCTCATCGAATCGTTCCTGCTGTCCATGGTGGGCGGCCTGGCGGGCGTGGTGCTGGGCATCGCGCTGTCGGCCATCCTCTGCCAGGTGCTGGGCACGGGCTTTTCCCTCTCCTACGGGGCCATCGCCCTGGGCGTGGGTTTTTCCGCGGCGGTCGGCGTGCTCTTTGGCTGGTCGCCGGCGCGCAAGGCCAGCCGCCTCAACCCCATCGACGCCCTGCGCCGCATGTAGCGCGGCAAAACGACAAGACCAAGGAAGGAAGGTCATCCCATGAAAAAGCTGCTTTCCCTGCTGCTTGCGCTCCTTTGCTGCCTGACCCCCTGCGCCGCGCTGGCGGATGTGTCGTTTGACGGCAGCGTCGTTTCCGGCGGCGCGACCAGCGTGCGCGCGCCCTTTGGCGGCGTGGTGACCTCTGTGTCGGTACAGGCGGGCGACCGCGTCGAAGCCGGCGACGCCGTCGCCGAGGTCGAGACGACCAAGATCTACGCGCCCGAGGCCGGAACCGTGACCGGGCTCTTCGTGCAACCGGGCGACAACGCCGAGACCGTCGCTGCCCGCTACGGCGCGGCGCTCTACATCGCCCCCACAAACAAGTACTCCATTGCCGCCGACATCGAAAAGGCCTACAACGACAGCGCCAATAAGTACGTCAACATCGGCGAGACGGTCTACATCGCCTGCACCTCCGACAGCGACCACACCGCCGTGGGCGTAATCGTCGCCGCCGAGGGCACGACCTACACCGTGGAAACCACCTCCGGCGAACTGATGATGGAGGAAACGGTGAACATCTACCGCAGCAGCGAGCGCAATTCTTCTTCGCGCATCGGCCGCGGCACGGTCTCGCGCACGGCGGAGGTGGCGGTGAGCGCCACGGGCAGCGTGGTGGCGCTGCACGTCTCCGATGGCGATACGGTCGAGCGCGGCCAGCTGCTCTTTGAAACCGTTTCCGGCGACCTCGACGGCCTCTACGCCACCGGCAGCACCATCGTCTCCACCGTCTCCGGCGTGGTCGCCAGCGTCAACGCCTCCGCCGGGGCGACGCTCAACAAGGGCGATACCGTCCTGAGCGTCTATCCGGACGATTCTCTGGAGATCGAGATCGACGTGGAGGAATACGACCTTGGCAGCATCGCCGTGGGCGACGCGGTGAGCATACGCTTTAACTGGGATGAAAATGGCGCGCACGACGCGCAGGGCAGCGTGCGCGCGATCTCCTACCTGCCCGAGAGCGCCGAGGCCGGCGCGGAAGCGTCCGCGACCGACGCGGTCTACAACGCCTATGTCTCCTTCGCCCCGGACGACGCCACCCGCCTTGGCATGACCGTGGTGGTCACCGTGCCGGAGGAAGGGGTGGAAGAAACGGCCGCGGCGGAATAAGGGCGCGACCGCCCTTCGGCGGTCCATGGAACGCCGCCGCCCGTCGTTAGAACGCAAGGCCGCGCCCTTTCGAG
>CAMMGP010000258.1 GCA_946496415.1 uncultured Clostridia bacterium
CCGCGCCGTGCGGCTCGCCCCAGCAGCGGATGCGGCCGCCCTCGACGTAGATGGAACCGGAGCAGTAAAAGCCTTCGCTGACGTTCGTCACTCCCGCGTCCAGCGCGGCGGCGGCGGTGAGGATTTTGAAGGTCGAACCCGGCTCGTAGGCGTCGGAAACGACGGTGTTGCGCATCAGGTCGGTCAACGTTTCCACATCGTCGCGCGGCGGATCGTTGAGGTCGTAGTCCGGCTTGCAGACGAGGGCGAGGATCTCGCCCGTCTGCGGCTGCATCACCAGCACGCGCACGCGCTTGGCGCCATTGACCGCCATGGCCTCGCGCGCGGCCTGTTCGGCAAAGGACTGTATGGAGGCGTCGATGGTCAATGTGACGCTGCCGCCATCCACGGCGGGCACGTATTCGCGCGCGCCATAACTCACTTCCCGGCCCTTGCCGTCGATCTCCTCGAGGATGCTGCCGGCCTTGCCGGAGAGATAGTCGTTGAGCGAGGATTCCAGTCCCGCCTGCCCCACGCCGTCGATGGTCGTAAGCCCCAGAAGCTGCGTGGCGAAAGCGCCCATCGGGTAGTAGCGGCGGCTCTCCTCTTCGAGGTAGAGGCCGGAAAGCACGTCCCGACCGCTTTCTTCGTCGGCAAGCATCATCGTCTTGACCTGCTGCGCCACCTCGCGCGTCAACTGGCGCTTGATGGTGACGCCGCCCTTGGAGGTGTCCGAGACTCTATCGACGATCTCGCTTACCTCCATATCCAGCACCGGCGCGAGGGCGCGGGCGAACTCCTGCGCGTCCTTGACCTGCCGGGGGCTGGCCGAAGCGGTGTAGGCCGTGGCGCTCAGGGCCAGGGCCGTGCCGTTGCGATCATAGATGCCGCCGCGCGTGGGGGCGATGACCGATTCACTGGTCCACTGCGCCTGCGCACGGCGCTGCAGATCCTCCGCGGCGATGGCCTGTAGATAAAAAAGCCGCGCCGTCAGCACGAGAAAGAGGATAAAAAAGGCAGCCAGACACACCGCAAGGCGGCGACGGACGATCGGGCCCGTGAGAACCAACCGCATCCCTCCCCGCCTTGAAGTTTACTGAACCGCTCCTTCCCCGCCGGGCAATTCGGCAGTCTGCATTTGTGCGTCGTCCTGCGCGACGGGCAGGCTCACCACGCGAATGGCGTCCTGTCCGGGGCGCTGCATGCCCATCTGCGCCGCCAACTGGGCGATGCGCTCCGGGTTTTTCAGCATCGAGAGGGAAACTTCGAGGTTATCCCTCTGCGCGCTCAGTTCCACCATCTCGCGGCCAAGCGCGTCGGCGCGCTTCGTTTCGCCGGAGATGCCGGCCAGCATGCCGATGTGGATGAAGAGGCCGACGAACAAAACGCCCGCCAGCAACAGCTTCGCCACGCGGCCGCGGCGCGCGCGCGCATCCATCGTCTTTCTGCGCGTGTTCATTTTCTATTCCCCCTTCTTCCGGTTTAGACCTGACCAGGGCCGTAGTAGCGGTCGTTGACATAGGAGAGCAGGCTTTCGATGTCGTTTTCCGCCATCTCGCAGGTGGCGGCGAACCTGGCCTCGTCCCAGATCTCCAGATAGCGGCCCACGCCGACGAAGCGGATGGACTTGTCCATGCCTGCCTTTTGGCGAAGGCCCATGGGCAAAAGCACGCGGCCCTGCGCGTCCAGCTTCTGGCCGGGAAAGGAAAAGGCCTTGATGAGGCGCACATAGGCCATGCCGCGCGCGTCGCTGTCCGGAATGCGCTCGAGCTTCTGGCCGATCTCTTCCCACTTTTCCACGGGATAAAGGGCGATGGCGTTGAACTCGTTGTTGAGGCCGATGGTGAAGCTCTCGCCAAGCGCCTCGCGGTAAGCCGAGGGAATGGTCACGCGGCCCTTCGGGTCAATCGTATGCGCGTAATTGCCCGAAAATTCGCTCGCGGACATGGCTTCACCCCCTCATCGTTCACCGTCTCCTCCACATTTTACCACAGAACGGGAATTCATGCCACCTTTTGCCACTGATTTCATACTTTTTTCAAAATTCGACAGAATTCCGACAAAAAATCGGCGCCCCCAGGTGGGAACGCCGTCACGGATGGCGGATTTTATTCAAGTTTGCCGCGAACTGTCCGCGCGCAGGCGGATGGAAACGGCCAGAGCCGTGAACGCCAATCCCGCAAGGCAGAGAAAGAGTTTGTTCCCTGGCAGGCCATGCGCGAGGGCAAACAGCGTCAGAGCGGGCGGCAGGAGGCCGCAGAGGTCGAGGGCGAACCACAGGGCGCACAGCGCCGCCGCGAGAAAAGCGCTGCCGGAAGCGGCGGCGGCCAAAGCGGCAGCGCCGCCCAGAAAAGCGGCGTTGGCAAAGCCGGCCCAGGCGGCGCGAGGGGCGAAAGAACAGCCGATCGCCTCCAGCAAAAGCGCGGCGATCCAGGATGACACCCACAGCGCCACCACCAGCCAGGCAGCGCGTACGCCCCACAGCGCCCATAAGGGCGCGCCATGCGCCCCTGAGTCCGCGCGGCGCGCGCATTCAGGAAGGAACAACGCACACAGCGCCGCCGCGCCCGCCAACACAAGGGATACCAATCGTTTTTTCATCATTGCAATGCCCTCCTTTTATTGCTTATGGTGTTTACCACTGGTTTCTCTACAATTATAGAATAAAACCTTTTTCCCTTCCATGCTTTCATGGAAGATGTAACCAAAATGTAA
>CAMMGP010000259.1 GCA_946496415.1 uncultured Clostridia bacterium
CTCCTTACGGCAGCGTCACCGTCCACTTTGCCGACGCGCCCAGCTTCATGCCCTCGGTGAGGGCCAGCATGTTGACCTCTTCCGTCCCCTTGGGGATGTGCATCTTCACCGCCTCGCGCAGCGTGTCCTCCGGGGCGATGGCGAGCAATTCGTTGATCGCGCCCACGGCGACGATGTTCGCCGTCATCGGCTTTCCGACCACGCGCGCGGCCGTGTGGAGGATGGGCAGGGAGACGACGTTGTAGCTGCCCAGGTCGTCCGGCTCGAGCAGAGACTTGTCGATCATGATGAGCGCATCCTCCGAGGTATTGGCGCCGAATTTGTCCAGCGAAGCCTGCGTCAGCGTCAGCAAAAAGTCCGGCTGCGTCACCTTGGGATAGGTGATCTCGTTTTCGTCCACCACGAGTTCGGCGCGGCAGAGGCCGCCGCGCGCCTCGGGACCGTAGGACTGGCTCTGCGCCACACGCTTGCCGGCGAGGAACGCCGCCTCCGCAAGGATGATGGAGCAGAGGATCACGCCCTGCCCACCCGAGCCGGCAAAGCGCATCTCATAGCGCGTCTTCTTTTCCTTCACGCCTTCGCACCTCCCGCCGCCGCGATGATTTTATCGTATTCCTTCGTGTATTCAGGGCGTTCGCAGCGCGAGAGCTCGCCGTAGACGATCTTGCCCTCGAGTTCTTCAACGCTCATGGCGCGCGCCTTCAAAGCAGGCACGGCGTTGTCGCGCTGCCACTTGAGCATCTCCACCGCGTCGCCCTTTTTGTTCTTGCGGCCGTAGTAGGTGGGACAGACGGAAACGCACTCGACCAGGGAAAAACCCTCGTGAGCGATGGCGCTTTCGATGAGTTTCACCGTCTGCGGCACGTGGTAGGCCGTGCCCCGCGCCGTGTAGGTCGCGCCCGCGGCCTCGGCGAGTTTGGGGATGTCGAAATCCGGGTCGATGCTGCCGTAGGGCGCGGTGGTGGCAAAGTCGCCCATGGGCGTGGTGGGCGAAAACTGGCCGCCGGTCATGCCATAGATGTTGTTGTTGAACACCACCACGGTCATGTCGATGTTGCGCCGCGCGGCGTGGATGAGGTGGTTGCCGCCGATGGCGGTGGCGTCGCCGTCGCCGGTGATGACGACGACCTTCAGATGCGGCTTGGCCATTTTGATGCCGGTGGCAAAGGCGATGGCGCGGCCGTGGGTGGTGTGGAGCGTATCAAAGTTCATGTAGCCCGCGGCGCGCGAGGAACAGCCGATGCCGGAGACGATGACCACGTCCTTTTTGTCCAGCTTCAAGTTATCGATGGCCAGCGCCACATCGCGCATGAGGATGCCGTGGCCACAGCCCGCGCACCAGATGTGCGGCAGGCGCTCTTCGCGCATATACGTTTCAATCAGCCTGCTGGCCATTACCTTGCCACCTCCCTGATCTTTTTATAGATCTCGCCGGGCTTGAGGATGGTGCCGTTGACCTTGCCGATATGGTGCACTTCGCACCTGCCCGCCGCCACGCGTTCCACTTCCAGCTTCATCTGGCCATAGTTGAGTTCGGCGACGACGATGTGCTCCACCTGGTCGCAGATTTTTGAGAGCGCTTCCTCCGGGAAGGGCCAGACCGTCACCGGGCGGAACATGCCGACGCGGAACTCGTCCAGACGCGCCGCGTCCACCGCCGCGCGGGCGCTGCGCGCTGTGCCGCCGAAGGAGACGACGCAGACCTGCGCGTCGTCCAGCTTGTACGTCTCGTATTTCTCGATGTCGCCAAGGTTGTTTTCGACCTTTTTCATGATGCGCGTGCACTGGCGGTTGGCCTTGACCGGGGAATTGGTGGGGAAACCCCAGTTATCGTGGATCAGGCCGGTGATATTGTAAAAAACGCCCTCGCCAAACGGCGTGATGCGCGGCACCTGCTCGCGCGGCACGATGTCATAGGGCATGGAGGCCTGCTCGGGATCTGCCTTGGTGAGGCGATCGAAGAGCTTGATCTCCTCCGGCTCAAAAAGCTCGATGCCCTCGCGCATGTGGCCGACGATCTCATCCATGAGCAGAATGACCGGCACGCGGTATTCCTCGGCGAGGTTGAAGCAGCGGATGGTTTCCGAATAGGCCTCCTGCACGCTCCATGGGGAGACGGCGATGACCGGATGGTCGCCATGCGTGCCCCAGCGCGCCTGCATGTAGTCGCCCTGCGAGGGCGAGGTGGGCAGGCCCGTGGAGGGGCCGGAGCGCTGCACGTCTACCACCACGCAGGGGATCTCCGCCAGCGCCGCGAAGCCTATGTTTTCCTGCTTAAGGGAAAAGCCGGGGCCGGAGGTGGCCGTCATGGACTTGACGCCCGCCACCGACGCGCCGATGACCGCCGCCATGCTCGCCAGCTCGTCCTCCATCTGGATGAACTTGCCGCCCACGCGGGGCAGCTTCAGCGCGCAGCCCTCGGCGATCTCCGTAGAGGGCGTAATGGGATAGCCGGCGAAAAAGCGCATGCCCGCCGCCAGCGCGCCCTCGACCACCGCCTCGTTGCCCTGCAACAGCGCCCGGCGGTGCTTGAGCGTTTTTTTCGCTTCCTGCGTGATCTGCGTCACTTCGCCATGCCCCCTTCCGCCGCGGCCGCGCCGCTCCATTCCTCATCCACATCCAGCCAGATGGCATAGTCCGGGCAGCGCATCTCGCACAGCCCGCAGCGCGTGCATTTTTCCGGTTCCAAAAT
>CAMMGP010000260.1 GCA_946496415.1 uncultured Clostridia bacterium
CGCCGCCGCCCACCACCTCCGCGCCGCGGCCGTTGACGGCGCGCTGATAGCCGCGCTCCGCCGTGCGCGCGCCGACGAGGGCATTGAAGGAGAATGTGTCGCCGCTTCCGAGCACCGTGCCGTCGATGGCCTGCGCCGCCAGCGATATGTTGCCGAAAAGCGCCTGCGTGCCCTCCACGCGGATGCTCGCCTCGCCCAGCACCGCGCCGGTGGAGACGCCGCCGAAGTTCAGCGTGCAGATCAGTTCGCCCCCGGAGATGTACATGGCGATGGTCATGTCGCCGTGGAAGTTGGTAAAGGCAAAGTCCGTGCC
Source organism: uncultured Clostridia bacterium (assembly GCA_946496415.1). Lineage (GTDB taxonomy): Bacteria > Bacillota > Clostridia > Christensenellales > Aristaeellaceae > Pullichristensenella. Next base: position 314 of record CAMMGP010000260.1, read on the forward strand.
TGCCGATTCGTCCACGAGGATGGCGTCGTCGCCGCTTTCCACATAATCCTGATTGTAGCGGCTGCCGTAGGTCTTTTTTGCATCGTAGGAAATGCCGTCCACCTGCTGAAGGGCCAGATAGAGCGTGCTGGCCGCCTGCGCCACGCCGCCGCCCACCACCTTCGCGCCGCGGCCGTTGAGGGCGGACTGGTAGCCGCGCTTCGCCGTGCGCGCGCCCACGGTGTCGTTGAAGGAAAAACTGCCGCCGTAGGGCACGAAGGCGCCGTTGATGGCCTCCGCCGCCAGACGGATGTTGGAGATGCGCGCGGCGGAATCGCCCAGCGGCGTGGCGGCGGCGACATACACGCCCTCCGTCCGCGCCGGCACGGGCAGGACCGCCAGGAGCAGCGAAAGCGTGAGGAAAATGGTGAGACAGCGCTTCATATACACGCCTCCCTTCGTATTTTGTGCCTGGAGCGCGGGGCGTCAGGCCGTGGCCACCGCGCATGCCGGGTCGTTGCTGTGGGGGTCGTTTTCAATGCGGATCTTGTCCGCGCGGTAGATGCGCACCATGGCGCTGTCCTCCGGGCTGTCCTGCCGCAGGTAGGCAAAGCCATAGTACCATGGGTAGACGCCGGTGAAGCGCCCGGAGACGATGCCCTCGCAGTAGACGAGCCGCTCCAGCTTCGCCCCGTAGCAGACGATATAGGTATAGTTCTCCGTGTCCATGGTCATACAGCGGTCGAGTGCCTGCCCCGTCTCCCGCAAAAAGCGCTCCGCGAAGATGTCCTTTGTCCAGAAACCCGTGTCGTACACGGTCAGCCAACCGGGCGCGTCTATGGGTTCGGGCGCGCGGTATTCGTAGACCAGTTCCGCCGGAACGGTATGCTCCCAATACGCCCACGCCGCCAGCGCCAGCAGGGCGATGAGCAAAAGGGCCGCAAAGAGCACGACCGGCCTTTTCAACGCGCGCATATGCGTTCCCCCTTTTTCGCGGAGCGTCAGGCCGCTTCGAGCAAGCGGTCGCCGCCGTGGTGTTTTTCCAGCGTGGAGAGCAGATATTCGCCGTCCTCGCCCTCAAAGTCGTATTCCCAGTCCGTGCCGTCCAGCCGCAGGCGGCCGTTGCCGAAGCTCTGGATGAGCAGCCGCGCCGCGACGCCGTCCGCGTCGTAAAATTCCAGCGAATAGGCGGGCGTGTAGCCCGTGTGGAGGTCGATCGCCGCGCGGAACGGCTTGCCCGCGATCAGCGCCGCCAGCGCCTGACAGTCCTCCGGCGGCAGTTCCACGCCGGCCTCGCGGATGGTTTCGGCCTCGTCCACATAGCGGTAGCGGTATACGCAGCGTTCCACCCCGTCCAGCGAAACGAAGTGCGGCCAGAACATATTCATCAGCAGGACGAGGAAGAGCAGCGCCGCCAGCGTCAAAACGGCGAGAAAGCCTGCCGCGACCCGCCGCGCAACGCCTGCCGGGCGCGGCGGCGCATCCCTTCCCGCGCCCGCGAACGCCATTTTGCCCAGATGGATGCAGAGAAACAGCGCCCCGATGGCCAGCACGGCCAGTATGAGCATCAGCCCCCAGGCAATGATCTGTTCCATGGCGCCTCCCCCCTTCGCGAACGTCCATTTCTTGGACGCGCGCGGCGGCGGCGCGGTTCCCGCAGGGCGGGAAAAAGCCGCCCGTCGCGGGGCGGCTCTGCTCTATTCCTGTTCCTGCGCCGGGGCGGGCGGCTCCGGGGCGTGCTGGGAGAGGTAGATCTCCTCGTAGGCGTGTTCCTGCTTCACGGCCACGCGGCCCAGCTTGACCATTTCCAACAGCGCCATGAACATGGTGATCAGTTCGGCGCGGGTCATGTCCTCGTCAAACAGTTCGGAGAAGGCGAATGTGCCGCGATTCAGGCGGCGCTGTATGCGCGCCATGCAGCCGGAAACGGTGAAGCTGTCGCGCCGTATCTCGCGGCTGGCCATGCGCTCGCCGGCTTCCTGCGCCCGGGCGCGCTCCAACACGCGCAGAAAGGCGCGCTGCAGCTTTTCCAGCGTCAGGCCGGTGATCTCCGTCACCGGCGGGGGCAGCGGGTATTCCTCCGGCAATTTGGTGATGAGGGCGCGCGCCTGCTTTTCCAGTTCCTGCATGCGCCCGGAAATTTCCTTGAACTGGCGGTATTCCTCCAACTGGCGGATGAGGGCTTCCTCGGGCGAAAGTTCGTTTTCGTCCTCCGGCTTGGGCGGCTTGGGCAGCATGGCGCGGGACTTGATCTCCAGAAGCGTGGCCGCCATCTGCAAAAACTCGCTGGCCGAGTCCATGTCCAGTTCGTCCACCAGCTTCATCGATTCCAGATACTGCTCGGTGATCTCGGAGACGAAGATGTCGTGTATGTCCACCTTGGCGTGGGTGATGAGCGT
>CAMMGP010000261.1 GCA_946496415.1 uncultured Clostridia bacterium
GCTTTTCCCGGCGCCTCACGGCTCCTGCGCGCCCGTGTGCCGCGTGGAGGGGCTGCGCTCGCACTCAATGAGGCCATCGCGGCGCATCTTGGAAAGTTCCGCCGAAAGGGCGCTGCGCTCCACGGCCAGATAGTCGGCCAACTGCTGGCGGTCGAAGGGAATGACGAACGAGCGCGTGCCGCGCCGCAGCGCCTCGCCGGAGAGATAGGCCAGCAGGCGTTCGCGGATGGTATGCGGCGCAATGAGGCGGATGCGGCGGGAGAGCAGCAGGTTCTTCTTCGCCATTTCCGTGAGCAGATTGCGCACGAGGCGCGCGTGGCAGGCGTCGGCTGTGGGGCCGAGGCTCAAAACGCGCGCTGTATCCAGAAAGAGCGCTTCGCAGGCCTCCGCGGCCACGACGTCTACCAGCAGCGGTTCGCCCTCCACGCAGGCATAGGCCTCGGCGAAAACCTCGCCCGGGCCAAAGCGCTCGAGAATGAAGCGGTTGCCCCAGGCATCCACGCGCTCGACGCGCACGCTGCCCTCCAGCACCAGGCCTACCTCCAGCGTCAATTCCCCGGCGCGCAGCAGCGTTTCCCCAGCGCGATACCGGCGGCGGCGCGGAGACAAGCGGCGCAGCATAGCGTCGATCTCCGCGCCGTCGATGCCGGCAAAGAGCGCGGATTCTGCAAGGATTCGTATTTCGTCCATGGGGTCCTCCTGTCGCGCGCGTCCGCGCCAAAATTGGAAAGCGATCCCCCGCTTTCCGCGCTGCACAGGCTCCCATCCCCCATCCCTGCCGACAGCACGCGGGCCTCCGCGCTGCGAAGGCCCCGAAAAAAGACGTTATTCGTGAACGGTAGTGCCCAGATCTTCCCCCGCGGCCACGCGGAGTATGTTGCCGAGGTTCTCCATGGAGAACACGCGCACCACCGGCACCTTCTGCTCCATGCAGAGCATAAAGGCGGTCAGATCCATGACCCGCAATCCGCGGGTGACGGCCTCGCGATAGCTGATGTCGCGAATGAGTTGCGCGTCCGGGTTCTTGCGCGGGTCGCTGTCGTAAACGCCCTCCACGGTGGTGCCCTTGAAGACGGCGTCGGCCTTCAGTTCCGCCGCGCGCAGCGCCGCGCCCGTATCGGTGGTAAAGAAGGGGTTGCCCGTGCCGCCGGCAAGGAGGACGATCTCGCCGTTTTCCATGCACTCGATGGCGGCCTTGGCCGTATAGAGGCGGGCGAAACGGTTCATCTCCTGCGCGGTGAATACCGTGGCCTTCTGGCCGAGGCGGCAGAGCGCGTCCTCGACGGCGAGGGCGTTGATGACCGTGGCCAGCATGCCCATCTGATCGGCGTTGACGGCGTTCATTTCCTCGGAGAAGCGGCCGCGCCAGATATTGCCGCCGCCCATGACCACGCCCACCTGCACGCCCATGCCGGCAAGTTCGGCGATGACGCGGGCGACTTCCTCCACGCGCAGGGCGTCGAAGGTCGGGCTCTTGGCGCCTTCGAGCGTCTCCGGCGCGAGTGTCTCGCCGCTCAGTTTGAGTATGATGCGCTTGTACATGCGTTCCACTCCCCCATTTATGCCTTAAAAAGGGGAACGCGGTGGCGTTCCCCCAATGTTGAAGTTTTACTTCTGCATGGAGCCGATCTGCTCGGCGACCTCGGCGGCCAGGTCGTTGACCTTCTTCTCGAGGCCATCGCCCATCTTATAGCGGGTGAAGCGGACGATGTTGAGGCCCTTGGCCTTCTGCTCGATCATCTTGCCGACGCTGATGTCCGCATCCTTGACGAACGCCTGCTCGAGGAGGCAGACCTCCTTGTAGAACTTGACGATGCGGCCCTGCACCATCTTCTCGATGATGTTTTCGGGCTTGCCCTCGTTGCGGGCCTGGGCGATGAGGATCTCCTTCTCGTGTTCGAGGTGGGAAGGATCGACCTCCTCGCGGCGCACGTACTCCGGAGCAACCGGGGACGCGGCGGCGATCTGCAGGGCTACGTCGTGGATGACTTCCTCATTGGGCGTGCCCTCGGCCTGCACCAACACGCCGACCTTGCCGCCCATGTGGATGTAGCTTTCCACGATGCCGCCCTCGTAGCGCACGAAGCGGCGGATGGAAATCTTCTCGCCGATCTCGGCGGTGGCGGCGGTGACCATCTGCTCGATGGTGGTGGATTCGTCCTTGAAGAAGGGCTGCTTGAGCAGCGCGTCGACATCGGCGGGATTCTTCTTGGCGACCTGCTCGGCCACGTCGGAAACGAGGGCCTTGAACTTGTCGGTCTTGGCCACGAAGTCGGTTTCGCAGTTGACTTCGACGAGGGCGCCGGTGGCGCACTCCTTGCAGACGAAGCTGCCCACAAGGCCTTCGGCGGCGATGCGGCTCTGCTTCTTGGCGGCGGCGGCCAGGCCCTTCTCGCGCAGATAGTCGATGGCCTTTTCCATATCGCCTTCGACGGCGGCGAGCGCCTTCTTGCAATCCATCATGCCCGCGCCCGTGCGGCCGCGAAGCTCCATTACGATCTTTGCGCTGATCTCAGCCATGGGAAAAACCTCCTGTCGGTTTTTGTCTGATATATCGTTTATTCTTCGGCGGCTTCCTCGGCGGGGGCGTCGCCCGCGTCGCTCTGCTCGCCCTGCTTGCCTTCGAGCACAGCATCGGCCAGCTTGCCGGCAATCAGCTTCACGGCGCGGATGGCGTCGTCGTTGCCGG
>CAMMGP010000262.1 GCA_946496415.1 uncultured Clostridia bacterium
CGCGCGGCAGGGAGAGAATGGTGTAGGCCGTCACCGCCGTCAGCACGATCAGCGCGCCGATGATGCTCAAAACGCCGGGAAATTCCCCGAGAAAGAGGAAGCACCACGTGGGGTTGAGGATGGGCTCGATGTTGGAGACGATGGCCGCCGTCACCGGCGGCACGCCGCGCTTCATGCCGATGCTGAAAAACAGGTAGCCCAGCGTCAGCGCCACGCCCATGCCCAGCGCGGCGAGAAAGGGCGTTATGTCGGCGCTCGCGCCCGGGTCGAAGGGCAGGTAAAGCGCCAGAATGGCGGTGGCGAGGTTGCCCTGATAGGAATAGCTCAGCGCGTCGCAGTCCGTCCTGCGCGCCGCGAGGTAGACGATGGCGAAGGTGAACGCCGCGCCCAGCGCCAGAATATTCCCCAGCATGCCCTCGGGCGTCAGCCCTTCGAGGAAGCACAGCACCACCCCGGCGAGGATGACCGCCACGCCGACCGCGTCCAGCTTCGAGGGGCGCTTTTTGCGCACCACGGCCTCGAAGAGGATCACCACCACCGGCATGGCGTATTGCAGCACGATGGCGTTGGCGGCGGAGGTGTACTTGTTGGCGAGTATAAACAGCACCGAGGTAGCCATGACGCCGAACGCGCCCAGCCAGTTGCCAAAGGTGTTGGCGGGGCGAAAGTCCCGGCGCGCCAGGCCGAGAAAGACGGCGGCGACGAGGGCGCGCGCGCCGGCGATGGTCAGCGCGTTCCAGGGGATGAGGCGGGTGAGCAGGCCGCTGAAGCTCCAGCAAACGCAGGCGAGCAGTATGCAGCCGGTGGACAGGCGTTTCATCTGCAAACAAGACCCTTTCAGACAAAGATAGCCCTCCCGTCGCCGCGCAGCGGGAGGGTCTTAACGCTCAGTACGCCTCGCTGAGGAGGCGGATGCCGTTTTTGCGCAGCACTTCCTCGGCGCGCGCGCAGTCCTTGACGTAGAAGATGACGCTGGCGTCCACGGACTTGGAGATGTAGGCGTAGAGGTATTCCAGCGAGATGCCTTCCTTCTGCAACAGCTGCACCACGGCGTTGAGGCCGCCGGGCACGTCGTCCACGCGCACGCAGAGCACTTCGGTAATGGAAACGGTGAAGTGATGCGCGCGCAGCACTTCCTCGGCCTTCACCGGGTCGCTGACGATGAGGCGGAGGATGCCGAATTCCACTGTATCGGCCAGCGTGATGGCGCGCACGTCGATGCCATTGTCGGAAAGCGCCTGCGTCACCTCGCAGAGCGTGCCGGTGCGGTTTTCCAGAAACACGGAGAGCTGGCGAACAGCCATGGTCAGACCCCCTTCTGCGCCTGCCCGAGGGCGAAGGCGCGGCGGTTGAGTTCGAGGAACTTGGCGGGCACCTGCTTTGTCAGCGCGGCCTGCCACACGTCCTCAGGAAGATCCATGCGCGAGGCAAGCACGCCCATCAAAACCATGTTGACAGCCTTGGCGTTGCCCGCTTCCAGCGCCAGCTGCATGGCGTCCAGAGCCACGACATTGGCGCGCGCCTTGAGTTTTTCGACGATGTTCTCGGGATACGCCGCCGCGCCGGTGATGACCGGCATGGGCATGGTTTCCCGCGTGTTGGTGATGATGACGCCGTCCTTTTTCAGATACGGCAGGTAGCGGGCCGCCTCCAGCGGCTCAAAGGCGAGCATGTAGTCCGCCTGCCCCAGATCGACGATGGGCGAATGCACTTCGTCGCCGTAGCGCACATAGGTAACGACGCTGCCGCCGCGCTGGGACATGCCGTGTACTTCGCTGACCTTGACATCATAGTCCATGGACACCAGCGCCTGGCCAAGCACCTTGGAGGCCAGCAGCGTGCCCTGCCCGCCGACGCCGACGATCATAACGGAAATCGTGTTCATGCCTTGCCCTCCTCAATGGCCTTGAAGCCGCAGGTCTGCATGCACAGGCCGCAACCCACGCACTGGGCCTCGTCCACCCAGACCTTGCCCTCGGCAAAGCGCAGCGCCGGGCAGCCCAATTTCATGCAGGCGCGGCAGCCGCGGCATTTGTCCGCGTCGATGCGCACCGGCAAACCGTGCTTGACGTACTTGAGCAGCGCGCAGGGGCGGCGGGAGACGATCACCGAAGGCGCGTCCTTGGCCAGTTCCTCGCGCAGCACGCGGGTCATCTCCGCCATGTCGTTGGGGTCGACCACGCGGATGTTCTCCGCCGGCACGCCCGCGCCCTCGCAGAGCTTTTCGATGTGTATCTTCGGCGCGGGCACGTTTTTGAGCGTCATGCCCGTGGTGGGGTTCTGCTGGTGGCCGGTCATGCCGGTGATGGCGTTGTCCAGCACGATCATCGTGGTCACGCCGAGGTTGTAGACGGTGTTGACCACGCCGGTGATGCCGGAGTGGATGAACGTGGAATCGCCCAGCACGGCCACGGCGTTCTTCGCCTGCTCCGGCCGCACGGTGGCGTAGCCGTGGAGCATGTTGAACGAAGCGCCCATGCAGAGTGTGGTGTCCAGCGCGTTGAGCGGCGGGGTCGCGCCCAGCGTGTAGCAGCCGATGTCGCCAAACACGGTCAGTTTGAGGCGCGAAAGCACGGTAAACAGGCCGCGGTGCGGGCAGGCGGCGCACATCACCGGCGGGCGGGCGGGCAGGTTATCGCCCAGCGACTTGGTCGGCGGCACCGTAGCGCCCA
>CAMMGP010000263.1 GCA_946496415.1 uncultured Clostridia bacterium
GAGACATATTGTATATTTTATATTTTCATTTATAGTCTGCTGTATAGTAGCTTCGCGCGGTCGGCGCCGAACAGCGGCCCTTCGTGCGGCCGCCCCATGAGGCGGTCGAGAAGGCCCCGCGGCACGATGAGCGCGCCGCCGACGATGCGCGGCGGGCAAGGCGAAACCTTCTTTTCCAATTCCAGTTCTGCCAGACGGCGCTGCATGCGCGCCTGCAATTCGTCCGCGCGGCGCTGGGCGTTGGCGGAGTTGAGGCGGGCGTCCGGCTTGCCGGCGGCTTCCTGCTCTTTGAGTTCCGCGGCGCGCAGATCCCAGTGCTGTATCTCGCAGATGAGGCGCTCGCGCACGGCTTTGGCCACTTTGTCCGCCATTTTCTGCCTGCGCGCCTTGACTTCGGCATAGTGCTGGGGCACGATGTTCTCAACGGCGTAGTGCACGGCCAATTCCTCGACATTCCGGGCAAGCCACGGCTGCTGATGGGCGTAGGCGCGCGCCGACTCCCGCTCTACTTCGTTTGCCGGGCGATAGTCCAGATAGGGCGCGTAACCGGCGCTGCGGGCGCGTCCGTCTCTGTCAAGTTCGACGAATTGCAGCGCCCTGTCCACCACGCGGCGCGCGCCGCCCGCCAGCGCCACGCCGTCCTGCAGCGAATCCTCGATGTAGAACAACAGGCGCGCATCTTCGCAGGGGTCGTTTTCGTCGATGAGTACCGCTCCGCGCTTGAGCGCCCCGACGTGCTGATCGCGGATACAGGCGATGACGGCTTCCAGCAGCGGGTGGCCGGGGCAGATCTGGTCGGCGGCGGGCTGGCCGGGCACGGCGCAATACTTTTTGTCAAAGCACACGCGCTCGTAGCGCGCCGCCACGCTCGCGCCAAAGCCGGCATGGCCGCAGGCGCGGACTTTGTAGGGCACGCTGACGATCTCCCAGCGCCCTTCCTCGCGCCTGCGCAGCACGCCGCCCAGCGCCTTGAACGCTTCGAGGAAAAATGCCTCGATGAAGTGCGGCTGCAGGCGGTGTGCCTCCGCGCGCTCCATTTCCTCGCGGATGGCCATGACGCGGTGGACGTCCATGGTATCCTCGGTCAGCGCCCGTTCCTCGAGCAGGGCGCGCAGTTTGCCTCGATCCAGCGAGCGATCCACCACCTGATAGAGCGTCGCCCTCGTTTCGGGCAGGTCGCCGTAGCGGATGGCCTCGATGAGCAGGTCGCGCAGGCTGCGCTCGTCGAAGGTCACCTTGCCGAGGATGTCGAACACCTTGCCGCCCAGGGCGCTGCGCTCCTCCTCCAGCTTTTCAAACAGGCGCTGGTAGACCGCGCCCTCGCGCGTCTGGCGGGAAACGAGGTTCCACAAATGGCAGACCTCCGTCTGGCCGATGCGGTGAATGCGGCCAAAGCGCTGTTCCAGGCGGTTGGGGTTCCAGGGCAGGTCGTAGTTGATCATCAGGTGGGCGCGCTGCAGGTTGATGCCTTCGCCGGCGGCGTCCGTGGCGACGAGCACGCGCACGTCCCTGTCCTGCTTAAACAGCGTTTCCACGCGGCGGCGCTCATCGCGGAGCATGCCGCCGTGGATGGTGACCACCAGACCGTCGCGGCCAAAGAGCGTGCGAATTTTGGCGGCGAGGTAGTTGAGCGTATCGCGGTGCTCGGTAAAAATAATGAGTTTTTCGCAGCCGCCATCCGCCGCGCGGAGCAGGGCGTTGTCCTGCAAAAGGGCGGAAAGTTCGTCCCACTTGCGATCCTGCCCGCTCCGGCGCACGGCGTTGGCCATGGATTCAAGGCCGCGCAGCGCAGCGATCTCCGCCTGCAATTCGGAAATGGTGGTGGCTGCGGATGCCTGGTCGGCCACGGCCTCCTCCTGCCGTTCCAGTTCGCCGGAGGGCAGGTCGTCAAGATCGTCCAAATCGTCCGGCAGATCAAAGGCTCTTGCGCCGTCCGCCGCGCGATGGCCCTGCGCTTCCTCCGCAAGGCGTGCTTCCAGCCGCTCGCGCCGGCGGCGCAGGGACTGATAGATGGCCTCCGGCGAGGAGGCAAGGCGGCGCTGGAGGATGGTCAGCGCGAAGCCCACGGAAGTGCGGCGGTCGCCGGAAAGGGCGTCCGCGCGGTTGAACTCCTGTTGCACATAATCCGTCACGGCGGCGTAAAGCTGCGCCTCCATGGGCGAAAGGTCGTAGTTGACCGTGTAGGCCAGGCGCTCCGGAAACAGCGGCGTGCCGTCGAATTTGAGCAGGTCTTCCTTCACCAGCCGGCGCATGACGTCGGAAACGTCGATGGTCTGGTTGCCCGTGCGGCAGACGCCTTCGAAGCGGTCGGGATCGACCAGCGCCATGAAGAGTTGGAAATCCGCTTCCTTGCCATTGTGCGGCGTGGCCGTGAGCAGTAGGAAGTGGCGCGCAAGGCCGGAGAGCAGGCAGCCGAGTTGGTAGCGCTTCGTGCGGTGCACCTCGCCGCCCCAGAGGGTGGCGGACATCTTGTGCGCCTCGTCGCAGACGATGAGGTCCCACTCCGTGGCCCTGAGTTTCTCCTGCACTTCCGCGCTGCGGGAGAGTTTATCCAGCCGCGCGATGCACAGGTCGGCTTCCTGAAAGGCGTTGCCGGTGACGGCGGAGGCCAGGCGGTCGTTGGTGAGGATCTCAAAGCGCAGGTGGAATTTCTGGTAGAGTTCGTCC
>CAMMGP010000264.1 GCA_946496415.1 uncultured Clostridia bacterium
GGTGAGCGCCGTCGGGCCGGCGCAAAGCTGATCGACGAGGGAAACGACGAGGTCCCCGCGCGTGAAGGTGATCTCCCGCGCCTCGGGGAGCAGCCATTGGCCATCGGTGGAGGGGAAATACAGCGCCGCCGTGCGCGTGGCCGCGCCCTGCGCGTTGCCCTGATAGCGATCGGACTCGGCCTGCATCTGCGCCCAGACGGCAGTGACGTCTGTCTCCACCTCGGTGAACACGCCGCAGGGCAGGCCCAGAAGCCCTTCCTCGCGGCCGCCGATGAGCACGTTCACACCCTCGATACCCTCCAGTTCCAGCAGCGTGCCGGCGATGGCCAGGTACATGCGCAGAAGTTCCTGTTCGCTCTGCACGTTGCGGGCGTCGATGGAAAGATCCACCGTCACCAGACCGCCCGAGACTTCTCGGGAGATCACCCGCGTATCGCCCGGGGCCACGTTGGCCTGCGCCACGCCGGCGGTGGGATCGAGCAGGGCGTCGAGCACCACGTCGATCAGCGCCTCGCCGCTTTGCACCAGCAGCGTGCGCGTGGCCTGCGAAAGGGAAACGCCGTCGCTGGCGGCATAGTAGAGCGTGGCCTCGTAAAAGTATTCCGCCGACGCCTCGCCCAGCAGCATTTGAGGCGCCTCGGCCTCCGGCTCGGGCAGCGCCGCTTCCGCGAGCGCGCCGAATGGCAAGAAGACGAACGTCAAAAGGAGCGCAAGCGCGCGCTTCAAAACGATTCACCCGCTTTCAGGGGCGGCGGGACGCCGCCGTTATTTCGTGACGATGGGAAGTTCGATGATGAACGTGGTGCCCTTGTTTTCCTCGCTCTCGGCGCGTATGTCGCCATCGTGGAGAAGCACGATCTGGCGCACGATGGAAAGGCCGAGGCCCGTGCCGCCCGTCTCGCGCGAACGCGCCTTGTCCACGCGGTAGAAGCGGTCGAAGATATGGGGCAGATCGTCCGCCGGAATGCCGATGCCCGTGTCCTCCACGCGCACCACGGCGCGCTTGCCGGCGCGGGCAAGTTCCACGCGCACCTCGCCGCCGCGCGGCGTGTATTTGATGGCATTGTCGATGACGTTGTAGAACACCTGCTGGAGCTTTAAGCTGTCGCCCACCGTCTCGCAGGGGTCGCGCACGAGGCAGGAAAGTTCGATGCCGCGCTCGCGCGCCAGGGGCGAAAGGCGCTTGACCTGCTCGGTGACGATATCGCGCAGGCGCACGTCGGCCACGTTCAGATGCATGCCGCCGCTGTCGATGTTGACCAGCGTCAAAAGGTCGCTGACGATGCGGTTGAGGCGGTCGATCTCCTTGTTGATGTCGGTCAGGAATTCCTTCTGCATGGCCGGGTCATAGTTCTCCTGATAGAGCAGCGTTTCCAGAAGGATCTTCATCGTGCTCAGCGGGGTCTTCAGTTCATGGGAGGCGTTGGAGACGAACTGGTTGCGCGACATATCCAGCTTTTCCAGGCGCTCGGACATGGAGTTGAAGGCGCTGGCCAGTTGGGCGAACTCATTTTTGCCCCGCACCTCCACGCGGCTGGAGAGATCGCCGCGGCTCATGCGCGATATGCCGGCGCTCAATTCGCCGATGGGGCGGGTGATGGTGCGCACCACGAACATGCTGATGATCAGCGCCGAGGCCGCCACCAGCAGCATCCACAAAAGCATCTGGCTGCGCAGGGAACTTAAGTTTTCGTAGATCTCCTGCGCCTGGGAGATATAGACGAGCACGCCGATGAGTTCGGCGTCGTAATAGATGGGCGCGGCGTAAAGGCCGGTCATGGCGCGCACGCCGGTCAGCGACGTGAGCGATCCCGGCTCGACGTTGGCGCCGGTGTCCTCGGCGTCGTAAAAGCCGTAGTCTTCCCCGCCGCCGGCAAGCACATTGGCCACCTCGGCGTTTTCAAAGCGCCGGCCGTTGAGCAGGCTGTAAGCGTCCACCTGCACCACGCCGTAGCGGTCGAGCACCAGCACGCGGCTGAGCCCCTCGCTGCTGGCGTCGGCGGCGCTTGTAAGCATGGCGCTCACATCCAGCGAAAACAGCGCCTCGCCCATAATGGAGGAAAGATTCTCCGCGACGCGCTGATCGTCCCGCACGCGCTGGTTGAACATGTAATCGCCCACCAGCTGGATCAGCGTGGCCGCCACCACCGAAAAGGCGATGGAGATGATCAGCAGATAGGCGATGAGTATCTTCCAGCGGATCGAATATAGAAATTCTTTGACCTTAGTCCTTGTCAGTGAAATAATAGCCCACACCCCACTTGGTGAAGATATATTCGGGCTGGCTGGGCACGCGCTCGATCTTCTCGCGCAGGCGGCGGATGTGCACGTCCACCGTGCGCAAATCGCCCAAGTAGTCGTACTTCCAGATCGTCTCCAGAAGGTTCTCGCGCGAGAACACCTTGCCGCGATTGGTGACGAACAGCTGCAAAAGGTCGAATTCCTTGGCCGTCAGATTGACCTCGCGTCCGCCAATGACCACCGAGCGGTTGTTTAAGTTGATCTGCATATCGCGCACGGTGATGACGCGCTGCGTGTTTTCCTTCTGCATCATCGCCGTGCGGCGAAAGATGCCCTTGATGCGCGCCTTGACCTCGAGGATGTTGAACGGCTTGGTCATATAGTCGTCCGCGCCGTATTCCAGGCCGAGGATCTTGTCCATATC
>CAMMGP010000265.1 GCA_946496415.1 uncultured Clostridia bacterium
GGCGCAGAAGCGCGCTGCCCACGCCCCGCCCCTGGTATTCCGGCAGCACGAGCAGTTCCGTGATCGTGCCGAAGAAGTAGCCGTCGGTGAGTATGCGCAGACACCCGGCGAGCCGGCCTTCATCCCGGGCGGTGATGTTCAGCGTTCTTGCAAGCGCCGCGCGCGTCTTTTCCGCGTCATAGTTTCCCGGCCAGATTCGGCCCGCGAAGTCGAGAAATTCGCCGCTCCCCAGCGCGCGGTCGTCCACTCTATATTCCATGTTCGTCCCTCCCGCCTTTGGATGGTATCCATTATAGCACGATGGAACGCCAAGGGAAAGGAACGCTTTTTCCCTTGCATTTCCGCCGCGTCCGGGGTACAATGGAGAAAAACGACAGGAGAACGATATGCAGAATATAGGCGTATTGGGAACGGGCACCTGGGGAACGGCGCTTTTGCGCCTTTTGGCCAACAAGGGCCATGCGGTTACGGCGTGGTCGGCGCTGCCTGAGGAAGTGGAAGCGCTCGCCTCCGCCCGCCGCCATCCCAAACTCCCCGGCATGGTCATTCCGGAGGGCGTGACATTCACCGGCGATATCGCCGCCGCCTGCCGGGAAAAGGACGCCGTCGTCTTCGCCGTGCCCTCGCCCTACGTGCGCGCTACCGCCCGCGCCGCCGCGCCCTTTGTGGCGGAAGACCAGATTATCGTCGACGTGGCCAAGGGCATGGAGGCCGAAACGCTGATGACGCTCACCGGGGTTATCGGCGAGGAGATGGCCAAACTCGGCAGAGCCCCGCGTCTCGTGGCCCTCTCCGGCCCTACCCACGCCGAGGAAGTGGCGCGCGATTTGCCCACCACCATCGTTTCCGCCAGCCCCGACGCGCAGGCGGCGGCGCATATACAGGATATATTCATGACCGAAAGCCTGCGCGTTTACACGAACGCGGATATTCGCGGCGTGGAGGTGGCGGGGGCGCTGAAAAACGTCATCGCCCTGGCGGCGGGCATCGCCGGCGGTCTCGGCTATGGCGACAACGCCCGCGCCGCCATCATCACCCGCGGCATCGCCGAAATGGCGCGCCTCGGCGCGGCCATGGGCTGCTCCAAAGAGACGTTCAGCGGCCTCACCGGCCTTGGCGATCTGGTGGTCACCTGCACGAGCATGCACAGCCGCAACAACCGCTGCGGCATGCTTATCGGCCAGGGCAAGGCTCCGGACGAGGCCGTGCGCGAGGTGGGCATGGTGGTCGAAGGCCTCAACGCCCTGCCCGCGGCCCTGAAACTGGGAAAGAAGTACGGCGTGGAACTGCCCATCATCGAGGGCGTACACCAAATCGTCGACCGCGGCGTCTCGCCGCGCGCCATGGTCGGGGAACTGATGCGCCGCGAGCGCAAGCCGGAAAACTGGATATAAGGGCGCAAAAAAGCCCGCGCGAAGCGGGCATTGAGGCGATGGGTCAGGGCCGGATGACGCCCTTGCGGATCATGGCGCAGCCGTAGAGGGCGCTTTCGGTGGTCTGCACCACGCAGTAGGCGGTCTTGGCCTGCTCGTAGAAATCGTAGCGGGGGATGCGGCCGATGGCCTTCGCCCCGCGCGGGTCGTGCTGGGATACGATGTTGGCGAACGTGTCCCAAATGGGGGTGGGCAGGTCCTTGTCCAGCGCCTCCTTCTCGATGAGCACCACGGGCGTGTTCACGTATTCGTCCAGCGGCATCACCTGTAAAATGGCGGCGAACATCTCCGCCGCGCCGATGCCGTCCGCGCGGATGAGCTTCGCGCCGCCGGCGCGGGCGATGCCGGAGCCGGGAAAGTTGCCGTCGCCGAGCACCAGTATGTCGTTGTGCCCCATCTCGTCCAGCGTTTTGAGCAGTTCGGGGCAGAGAATGGTCGGAACACCTTTGAGCATAGCCATCGTTCCTTTATCTGTATTTGGCGGATGCGCCATGCCTGTATTATACCACATAATTTCGCGTTTCGCGAGTTCGGCGGGGCGCGGGAAAAGGGGAAATGCCATGACAGATGTGTCCATTGTCCGCTGCGCGGACTACGAGCATGCGGAAGCGGCGCTTACAGAAGCGCTCGCGCCCTTCGGCAGCCTTGACTGGGCGCGCCCTGGTATGAAGGTCGCCCTCAAGGTCAACCTCGTCTCCGGCGGCAAGCCGGACAGCGCGGTCGTTCCCCACCCGAAATTCGTTTCCGCCCTCTGCCGCCTGCTCGTCGCGCGCGGGGCGGAGGTCGTTGTCGGCGATAGCCCCGGCGGCCTCTACACCGCGCCCTTTGTCGGCCACGTCTATTCCGCCTCCGGCATGACCGCCGTGGAGGAGGTAGGCGCGCGGCTGAACCGCGATTTTTCCCAGCGCGCAGTCTCTTTCCCCGAGGGCAAAATATTGCGTTCCTTCCAGTACACCGCGTGGCTGGACGGCGCGGACGCGATCATCGACGTCTGCAAATTAAAGACGCACGGCATGATGGGCATGTCCTGCGCCGTCAAGAACCTCTTTGGCGTCATCCCCGGCACCTTGAAACCGGAATATCACTTCCGCTACCCGAATCCGGACGATTTTGCCGCGATGCTCGTCGATCTTGCCGATTTCGTCCGTCCCCGCCTCTCGATCTGCGACGCCGTCGTCGCCATGGAGGGCAACGGCCCCACGGCGGGCACGCCGCG
>CAMMGP010000266.1 GCA_946496415.1 uncultured Clostridia bacterium
CGGTCACGGGGTATTCCTTGCCATCCAGCGTCACCTGCGTGATCTCCTGCGCGCCCGCCAGCTTCGTGGCCACGAATTGATAGACCTGCGCCACGGTGAGCCCTTCTTCGTTGGCGGCGTTCTTGTCGACGGTGACGGTCAGTTCCGGCACGCTCTCTTCCAGACCGTCGGAGATATCTCCGGCTCCCTCCACACCGCGCGCGATTTCCGCCACCTCCGCGGCGGCCTGCCTGAGCGTCGGCAGGTCGTCGCCTTCGATGTTGATGGAGATGCCCTCGCCGCTGAGCATGGAGATATCCATGGAACTGGTCTGCACGCTCACGTCCAGACCCTCCTGCGCGCCAAGTGCGGCGATGTCCGCGCCGATCTCCTCATTGGAACGCTCCATGGCCTCGTCGACGATGATGTAGTAGGTCAGGCTTTCGCCCAATCCCTCCTCGCCGCCGCCAATGCCCATCATCGATCCGGAGGTCATGCCCACGGCCTCCACAGAGGGCACGTCCAGCATGCCGTCCATCAGTTTCATGGCGGCGGTTTCCTTTTCTTCCTCGCTCATGTCCTCGGCAAAGGCCAGCGTGGCGTTCATCTGCGGAGAGGAGACTTCCGGCATGAAGGACATGCTCATCTGCATCGTCTCCCAAACGCTGTATCCCAGCAGGGCCACGGCCAGCAAAAGCACCAGCACCTTGGCGCGCAGCGCCCCGCGCAGGAGTTTTGCGTAGCCGCGCCGCACTTTCTCAAAGCGCTCCTTGTGCGGCCTGGAGCGCTTGAGCACCGCCGCGGACATCGTCGGTACCACCGTCATCGCCACCAGCAAACTGGCCAGAAGGGAGTAGGTGATGGTCAGGCCAATGTCGCTGAACAGATCGCGGGTGATGCCCTGCACGAACACCACCGGCAAGAACACGCATACGGTGGTCAGCGTCGAGGCCATCAACGCGCCGGAGATCTGCTTGACGCCCTCCACGCAGGCGCGCAGCACCGGCACGCCCTCCTCGTTGTGCAGGCGGTAGATGTTCTCAATGGCGACGATGGAGTTGTCCACCAGCATGCCGATGCCCAGCGCCAGACCGGAAAGGGAGAGCACGTTGAGCGTGATGCCGGTAAAGTACATGGCCACGAAGGCGATCACCACGCTGATGGGGATGGACAGGGCGATGATCAGCGTCGGCCGGAAGTCGAGCAGGAACAAGAGCAGCACGAGGATGGCCAGCGCCGCGCCCCAGAGCAGGTTGTCCAGCACCGAGTCGATGACGATGTCTATGTAGTCGCCCTGGTTCATCAGTTCCACGAACGAAAGCCCTTCATACTGCGAAGAGAGCGCTTCCAACTCTGCGGTGATATTTCCGGCCACGTCCGCGGTGGACTGGTTGCTCTGCTTCTGGAAGGAGAGCAACATGCCGTCCTCGCCGTTGACCTTGGTGAACACATCCTCGGCGTTGTCGGTGATCTCTACGCTGGCCACGTCCGAAAGGCTGACCACGTCCACCGTCTCCATGCCCAGGGAGAACAGCCGCATGTTTTTGAGTTCGTTCAGCGAGGAGAACTCGTCGCCCACGCGCACCATATAACTTGCGTCGCCCTCGCCGACGTAACCGGCGGGCATGGAGAAGTTTTGCGCGCCGATCATCGCCGAAACCATTTCCATGGTGATCACGCCGTCCAGTCCCGCGTCCTCCAGCGCCGCGTCGCGCTGTTCGTAGAACTCGCTGCGCGCCTGCGCAAGCTCGCTGTCGGCGCTGCTCAACTGGCTCTCGGCGCTGGCAAAGGCGCTCAAGGCCTGCGAACGCGCCGAGGAAAGGGCCGCGCGGGCGTCCTCGATGCTGGTATCCTCGTCCACGCCCTCAATCATGCCGCCGGGGATAATGCCGCTCTCCAGTTTGGCGAGCACGCCGTCGAGTTGCGCAAGGCCGGCGCTGAGTTGCGCCTGCGCGGCGGAGAGCGCGGCATACTGCTGATTATAAGCGTCCTCGTCTGTTGCCAGCAGCAGCATTTTGTAGGCCTCGGAATCCTCAATGGCGGCAATGGAAGTCTCCAGCGCCGCGATCTCCTCGGTGAGCGCGGCGATCTTTGCCTGACGCTCCTCGTCGGGCAGCTGGCCGGCTTCGAGCGCGGCGATGGTCGCGTCGAGTTCGTCGAGTTCTGCGTTGATCGCGTCGATCTGCCGCTGCGCCTCAGCGATGCGCTCTTGCGTGTCCTCGCCGGTCCCCGAAGCTTCCAGAGAGGCAAGCGTATCGCGGTATTCGGCAAGCCGAGCCTTATCCAATTCCAAAGCCTGCGTCTGTTCGGCGCGCGCAGCTTCGCGCTCGCCAAGCTGCGCCTCCACTGCCGCGAGGGCGGCCTGCGCTTCGGCAAGCTGCTCCCGGAGCGTTTCCACCGGCACTTCCTCGGCGACCGCCGCGCCGCCCAAAAGCTGCGCGATCATGCCCCCACCCTTGCCCTTTGTCAGGGATGGAGAGGAGATGAACGGCGGCTGCGTCGCTTCGCCGGAGGGGAGAGGGGAGGCCGTCGGGGTCGCGGAAGCCGTCGGGGTCGCGGAAGTCGTCGGGGTCGCGGAAACTGTCGGCGTTGCGGAAGGCGAGGGTTCCGCGGAAGGCGCGGGCGTGGCCTCCGCCGCGGCGATCTGCTCCTCAAGCGCGGCGACCTGC
>CAMMGP010000267.1 GCA_946496415.1 uncultured Clostridia bacterium
GATGCAACCGGCCACTCTTGACATTAACTGGACGAAATCATTATAATGACGGAAGCATAGGGAGGCGAAACTGTGATAAAATGGACGCGCGACGCGCTGATGATCGGGGATTTCTCCCTGCGATACTACGGCATGCTCATCGCCCTCGGGGTGCTTTTGGGCGTGCTTCTGGCCATAAAGCGGGAAGAACGGCTGGGCCTTGCCAAGGACACGACCATCGATCTGGCCCTGGTCGGCGTGCCTGCGGCGCTGGTGGGCGCGCGGCTTTACTATGTGATCTTCTCGTGGGACATGTACAAGGATAATTTATGGAAGATCTTCTCCGTGCGCGAGGGCGGCATGGCCATTTATGGCGGCGTGCTGGCGGGCGTTTTCGCTGGATGGATTTTTTCCCGTGTGCGCAAAACGCCGTTTTTATCGCTCGCCGACCTTGCCGCCCCCTCGCTGGCGCTGGGGCAGGCGATCGGTCGTTGGGGCAACTTCGTCAATCAGGAGGCCTACGGTTACACCGTAACCAACCCAGCCCTCTGCCATTTCCCCATCTCGGTGTTCATTGAGGCCGACGGCCAGTGGCACCTGGCCACGTTCTTCTACGAATCCGTCTGGTGTTTTGGGATCGTCGCCTTTATCCTCCTGATGGAACGCCGGGGCAAACTGCGGCGGCGCGGCGACGCCTTTTTGTGGTACCTCTTCCTTTACGGCGCGGAGCGCGCCGTGGTGGAGGGCCTGCGCACGGACAGTCTCATGCTCGGCCCGGTGCGCGTCTCCCAGCTTCTGGCGGCGCTACTGGCCGCGGGCTCCCTCATCGCCCTCATCGTCCGCGCGAGGCGAAAAAATGTCTGAGAACGCCCACCGGCATTGCTATCTGGACATTTTTGTGTTATAGTATTTACAAATACCGCCGTGCGGCGGGCTTACGGAGGGGACACACATGTCCGACTACATCATCATCACCGATTCCTCGTGCGATCTACCAGATGACGTCGCGGCGCAGCTGGGCGTCAAGGTCGTTCCGCTTTCGCTGACACTGGGCGGGAAGGAATACCTCAACACCACGGACGCGCGCGGCATTCCCAACAAGGAACTCTACGCCCGCCTGCGCGCCGGCGAAGTCTCCAAGACCTCGGCGGCCAACGCCGACGTGTTCGTCGCCGCCATGGAACCGGAGATGCAGGCCGGGCGCGATGTGCTCTACATCGGCTTTTCCTCCGCCCTCAGTGCCACCTGTCAGGTAGGCGCCAACGTAGGCCGCGAGATGATGGAGAAGTACCCCGGCCGCAAGGTCTACACGGTCGATTCCCTTTGCGCCTCTCTGGGGCAGGGCCTCTTCGTCTATCTGCTGGCGCAGAAAAAGCGCGAGGGCATGGAACTGGAGGCCCTGCGCGATTACGCCGAGGAACTGAAGCTGCACATCTGCCACTGGTTTACCGTGGAAGATCTGCAATTCCTCCGCCGCGGCGGCCGCGTGAGCGCGGCGGCGGCGGTGATCGGCTCCATCCTCAGCATCAAGCCCGTCCTGCATGTCGATAACGAGGGCCGCCTCATCCCCGTCGCCAAGGTGCGGGGCCGCAAGGCGTCCTTGCGCGCCATCGCCGAAAAAGTTCAGGAAACGATGCTCGACCGGCCCGACCAGACGCTCTTTATCAGCCACGGCGACAGCGAGGAGGACGCCCGCCTCGTCGCCGAGATGATCAAGGAGCGCACGGGCCTGGAACTTCAGGTGCTCAACTTCGTCGGCCCGGTCATCGGTTCGCATTCCGGCCCGGGCACCATCGCTGTCTTTTACATCGGCAGCGAGCGTTAGAAAGGGAGGCTTTGGGGAATGGTCAAGATCTCGGCGGACAGTACCTGCGATCTGTCCCCGGAACTGCTCAAGCGCTACGATGTCGCCATCCAGCCGCTTTACATCGTCAGGGACGACGCTTCCCTGCGCGACGGCGTGGATATCCGCCCGACCGACATTTTTGCCCATGTGGAAAAGACCGGAAAGCTTCTAAAGACCGCGGCGGTCAGCGTGGAGGACTACATAGAACTGTTCCGCCGCCGCACCGCGGACGGCAGCGAAGTCGTCCACGTCACCATCAGCGCCGAGATGTCCGCCTGCTACCAGAACGCCTGCCTCGCCGCGCGCGAGGTGCCGGGCGTCTATCCCGTGGATTCGCGCAACCTCTCCACCGGCATGGGGCTGGTGGTCATCGAGGCCGCCAAACGCGCCCAGGTGGGAGAGAGCGGCGCGGATATCCAGAAGGCCATGGAGGAACTCACCCCCCGCGTGGAGGCCAGCTTCGTCATCGACCGGCTGGACTACCTCTACAAGGGCGGCCGCTGTTCGGCGCTGGCGGCGCTGGGCGCGAACCTTCTGCACTTAAAGCCCTGCATCGAGGTGCGCAACGGCAAAATGGGCGTGGGCCGCAAGTACCGCGGCGCCTATGAAAAGGTGCTGCGCCAGTACGCCTACGACCGCCTCCATGGCCGCGAGGACATCGACCGCGAACGCGCCTTCATCACCTGGTCCACCTGCCCGCAGCCGGCGCTGGACGCCGTGCGCGCCGTCTGCCGCGAGGAGGGCCATTTCGAGGAACTTCTGGAAACGCAGGCCGGCTGCACCATCTGCAACCACTGCGGCCCCAACACGCTGGG
>CAMMGP010000268.1 GCA_946496415.1 uncultured Clostridia bacterium
GGGCGCTCCTTCATCCCCATGCTGATGGGCTTTGGCTGCACCACCACGGCGGTCATCGCCGCCCGCGGCGTGGAAAACGAGCGCGACCGGCGCATGACCATTTTGCTGACGCCGTTCATGAGTTGCGGCGCGAAGCTGCCGGTCTATGGCCTCATCACCGCCGCCATTTTCCCCGGCAACAGCGCTTTGGTGGTGCTGAGCCTCTACCTGCTGGGCATCCTCCTCATGGTCGTGGCCGGGCTGGTTTTGCGCAAGACCACCTTCCGCGAGGGCGAGACGCCCTTTGTCATGGAACTGCCCGCCTACCGCGTGCCGTCGGTGAAAAACGTCGCCCGCCGCCTCTGGGACCGCGCCAAGGACTTCATCGTCCGCGCCGGCACCATCATCTTCGCCATGAGCGTGGTGGTGTGGTTTTTGCAATCCTTCTCGCCGTCCTTGCAGATGGTCACCGACCCGGCGCAGTCCATGTTCGGGCGTCTGGGCGCGTTCATCGCCCCCATCTTCGCGCCCCTGGGCTTTGGTGAATGGCAAAAGAGCGTGTCTCTGCTCTCCGGCCTGGTGGCCAAGGAAGCGGTGGTTTCCACCATGCAGGTGCTCTACGCCGCCGGTTCCACGGCGCAGCTTGGCACGTTGCTGGTGACGAAGTTCACCCCGCTCTCTGCCTACGCCTACCTCGTCTTCATTCTCCTCTACACACCCTGCGTCTCCGCCGTGGCCGCCATCCGCCGCGAGACCGGCTCGTGGAAGTACACGCTGCTCTCCGTGCTGATGCAGCTGGGCGTGGCCTACGTGATGGCGCTGCTGGTGTTCCAGATCGGCAGCCTTTTGGGGGCGTAGCATGGTCGTTTTCGCCTACATTGCCGCCTTTGCCGTCATCTTCGCCGCGGCGTGGATACTCGTCCGCCGTTTGCGCGCATTTTTCTTGACAAAGGGGCAAAGCGCGTGCGATAATTGTCCATATTCCCGCGCCTGCCGCGGGCACTGCACAAAGAAGGACGAACGCCGATGAAACACATCTGCCCCAAGGGCTACCAAAGCGAATTGACGCTGCTGGAAACGCAGCAGGCGATCAAAATACTCAAGGACTGCTTTCAGCAGCAGCTTTCCGCCGCGCTCAATCTCACGCGCGTGTCCGCGCCGCTGTTCGTGCGCCGGGACACCGGTCTCAACGACGACCTCTGCGGCGTGGAGCGCAAGGTGGCCTTCGACTGCCACGACGATCCCGGCGTGGAGATACAGGTGGTGCAGTCGCTGGCCAAGTGGAAGCGCTTCGCCCTCGGCAAGTACGGCTACGCGCCCGGCAGCGGCCTCTACACGGACATGAACGCCATCCGCCGCGATGAGGAGACCGACAACCTCCACTCCATCTACGTCGATCAGTGGGACTGGGAAAAGGTCATCACCCGCGCGGAGCGCAACGAGGCCTACCTCGAGCGCACCGCCGCGCGCATCCACGCCGCCGTGCTCGAGGCGGAGACCGTGCTGCACAGCCGCTTTCCCGCCCTGCACCCGCGCCTGCCGGCGAACCTGACCTTTGTCACCAGCGAGGAACTGTTTGACCTGTACCCCGGCCTCGCGCCCGAGGAGCGCGAGCAGGCGTTTGTGAAAAAGCACCGCGCCGTGTTCGTCAAGCACATCGGCTGGCCGCTGGGCGACGGCCGCCCCCACGGCGTGCGCGCCCCGGATTACGACGATTGGTCGCTCAACGGCGATCTGCTCTATTACCACCCGGAACTGGACTGCTGTCTGGAAGTTTCCTCCATGGGCATCCGCGTGGACGCCTCCAGCATGTTCCGCCAGCTCAACGCCGCCGACGCGCGTGCCCGGCTCGATCTGCCCTTCCACCGCGCGGTGATGGAGGAAAAGCTGCCCCTCACCATCGGCGGCGGCATCGGCCAGAGCCGTCTGTGCATGCTGCTGCTGCGCAAGGCGCACGTGGGCGAGGTGCAGGTTTCCGTCTGGCCCGCGGGCGTGGAAGAAGCGATGGCCGCGGGCGGCGTGCGGCTCCTGTAAAGCGTATTTGCGGAGGGATGCGTTCTCTCCGCAATTTATTTTTGATTTTTTGTCAGATATACTTGACAAAAGGACGGATAAAGCATATAATGGGAGCAGACAAGGAGGGATAAACATGAACGCATGGTTTGCGGGCGGCGTGCTGGCCGGTATACTGGCGGTGGCCATCTACGGGGTCTTGAAAAAGCGAAAGGAGAGCGCTCCGCGCTACGACGAACGGCAGGCGCAGGCGCGGGCCAACGCGGCGAAGCTGGCGCTGGAAGTGCTGGCGGCGCTGATGCTGGTCAACGGCTTTGTGCGCGAGGCGTGGCAGTTTGCCTGGGCGGGGCCGTTTATGGAGACGGTGGTGCTGCTGCTGATCGCGGGCACGGTCTACGTATTGCGCTGCGTGTGGACGGACGCCTACTTCGCGCTCCGGGAAAAGCCGAAAACGTGGGGGCGCATCTTTGTCGCGATGCTGATCGTCAACGCCGCGCTGGGCGTGATGGTCATTCTCGACGGCGACATGGTGGAGGATGGGTTGCTCACCTTCCCCGCCGCCAACCTGCTGATCGCCGTGATGTTCGCATCGCTGCTGATCACCATGGCGCTCAAGCGCCGCAGGGACGCGCGGGAGGAGGCGGA
>CAMMGP010000269.1 GCA_946496415.1 uncultured Clostridia bacterium
GCCCGCGCGTGGCTCATGCCCGCCTCCAGGCGCGCGCGCACGAGGCTTGAAAGCGCCCCCGGCTCCGTCTCCCGCAGTTCGGCGAGCGTTTGAAGCAATTTTACGTCCTCCGTCTCGCAGCCGAAAGAGAGTACATCGCAATGAAGCCCCGCCAGCACGCCCACGCCGCCGCGGGCGAAGAAATCCGCCGTGCGCACGGCGAAGGGCGCGGGCAACTCGAACACGGCGTCCGCGCCGCATAAAAGCGCCATGCGCGCGCGCGTCCACTTGGAGAGCATGGCCGGTTCCCCGCGCTGCGTGAAGTTGCCGCCCAGACAGACGATCAGGCCGTCGCAGCCGCTCTTTCTCCGCGTTTCCCGCAAATGATGCAGATGCCCATTGTGGAAGGGATTGTATTCGGCGATCACGCCGGCGATGATCATATCCTCCACCTCCATCCCTATTGTAACCGTTAAATCTGCCGCTGGCAAGCGTCGGGCAGGAATCCGCGCCCCTTTTGTCGAATACTTGGCGAAAACCGTTTCCCGGGCCGCGCCCCGGGCAACACTGTCAAAGGGGAGAAACATGGCCAAACTTTACTTTCGCTATGGCGCGATGGGCTCTTCCAAAACCGCCAACGCCATCATGGTGCAATACAACTACCGCGAGCGCGGCCAGAACGCGCTTTTGCTCAAGCCGCGTCTGGACAGCCGCGACGGCGAAAAAGTGGTCGGCTCGCGCTCGGGGCTCTGCGCGCCCTGCGAGTTTATCGAGAATCTTGACAGGATCGACCTCAATCTCTACGACTGCCTCATCGTCGACGAGGCGCAATTTCTCACCAAAGCGCAGGTGGAACAGCTCGTGGACGTCGTGGACAGGCGCGGCATCCCTGTCATCTGCTACGGCCTGCGCGCCGATTTTCAGGGCAATCTCTTTGAGGGCAGCCACTGGCTGTTGGCCTGGGCGGACACCATTGAGGAGATCAAAACCGTCTGCTGGTGCGGCCGCAAGGCCACCTGCAACGCCCGCGTGGCGGGCGGCAAGGTGGTCAAGGA
Source organism: uncultured Clostridia bacterium (assembly GCA_946496415.1). GTDB lineage: Bacteria > Bacillota > Clostridia > Christensenellales > Aristaeellaceae > Pullichristensenella. Next base: position 1,035 of record CAMMGP010000269.1, read on the forward strand.
CGGGGAGCAGATCGTCCTGGGCGGCAACGAGAGCTACGTCGCCCTCTGCCGCAAGCACTGGAAAAGCGGAGAACTGGCTCCGGAGGAGATTCGCCGCATTGCCGCGGGCAAGCGCGAATACCTGCCGCTTCTGCTCGACGCCGACCCCAGCGAGGCGATGATCGACCGCTATCTGGACGCGGGCGACATGTACGTGCTCTTCGCCCATGGCCGCGCCGTGGCCGAGGCGGTCGTCACCCGCCGCGAGGACGGCTGCGAACTGAAAAACATTGCCACGGAAAAGGACGCGCGCGGCAAGGGCTACGCCACGCGCCTGCTTATGCACCTTTTCCGCCTGCTGGCCGCGGAATACGAGCGCATCTACGTCGGCACCTGCGAAGACCTCCTGCCCTTCTATGAGAAGCTGGGCTTTGAATACGCCTACACCGCGCCGCACTTTTTCCGCGACAACTACCCCGGCGTGACCTTTGCAGAAGGCGCGCTGGACGACATGACCTATCTTGTGAGGCCGCTGCGATGATCAAAAAGCTTTGGAACAACGAGCGCCTGCGGGAGATCTTCCTCTACTGCCTCGTGGGCGGGCTGACCACGGTGGTCAACTACGTGGTCTACTTCCTCTTTACCCGTCTGGTGGGCGGGGAGGGAAGCAGCCCCGGCCTTGCCGCGCTGATCATGGACGACAGCTTCCAGAACGTGGGCCTGATCGTCGCGGGCACATTGGTGGCCTGGCTGGCGGCGGTGGCTTTTGCTTTTTATCCCAACAAGCGCTGGGTGTTCAAAAGCAGGGGCGGCGACGTGAAGCGCGAGCTTGTCCAGTTCCTCTCCGCGCGCGTTCTCTCCCTGGTCATGGACGTTTTGCTGATGATGCTCCTCGCCGGTGCGCTGCGGATGAACGATTTGCTCGCCAAACTCATCGTGCAGGTAGTGGTCATCGCCGCCAATTACTTCGCCAGCAAATTCTGGATCTTCAAGCGGCAGTAAACGCGGAAAACGGAGGGGGATAAAGAACGTATAAAGGAAGTTTGTCCCCGTATTGACACACTTCCGCCCAATATGCTATACTTAACTTTATAAAGGGAAGTCTTGGCTCCGGCAAAAAACGAGCCGGAGACGGCGGTCGCGGTGGCATGGCCACAGGCCGCCTTTTGCAAGCGCCCGAAAAACACCAAGGACCGAGGGGGATGTCTATGGACTGGCTGTTGCAAAACATCACGAGCATCACCTGGCAGATGGCCGTCATGTGGGTGATCGGCGGCGCGCTGATCTACTGCGCCATCAAAAAGGACATGGAGCCGACGCTGCTGTTGCCCATGGGTCTGGGCGCGATTCTCGTGAACCTGCCCGAGTGGGGCGCGCTCAAGGAGTTGCAGATACTCTACGACGCGGGCATCGCTACGGAACTTTTCCCGCTGCTGCTCTTCATCGGCATCGGCGCGATGATCGACTTCGGGCCGCTGCTCTCGAACCCCAAGATGCTCCTTTGCGGCGCGGCGGCGCAGTTCGGCATCTTCTTTACGCTGTCGCTTGCGCGCCTGCTGGGTTTCTCTTTGCAGGACGCGGCCTCCATCGCCATCATCGGCGCGGCGGACGGCCCGACCTCCA
>CAMMGP010000270.1 GCA_946496415.1 uncultured Clostridia bacterium
ATCCACGCCGCCACAGGAGCCTGCGCGCGGTCAAGCGCGCTGGAAAGCCACGCTTCGGGATCGGGGCGCTCGCCGAGAAAGGCATAGAGCCTGAGCGCCAGCGCGCGCACCTTTTCCGGGCCGCGCCCCGCGTCGAGGCGGGCGAGCGCTTCCCCGCCTTCTTCATAGAGCGCGTCCATCGCCTCGTCCGCCGCCTCGTCGAGCAGGCGCGCGTCCTCGGCGTCGTCGAGGATGCGAAAGGCGGGGTCCACGAGCGCGGCTTCAAAATTGGCGCGGAGAAAATCGGCGCAAAAGCCGTGCAGCGTGGTGATGGAAGCGCGATCCAGACACAGCATCTGCTCGCGCAAGCGCCTGTCTCCCTGCGCCGCGGCCTCGCTCAGGCGGGAGGCGAGGCGCTCGCGCATCTCGGCGGCGGCGGCGCGCGTAAAGGTGACCACAAGCATGCGCCGCACGTCCGCTCCCTCCTCGATGAGAGAAAGCACGCGCTGCACCAGCACCGCGGTCTTGCCCGACCCCGCCGCCGCGCTCAAAAGCAGATCCGTGCCGCGCGCGTCGATGGCCCTTTGCTGTTCTTCGGTATACTGCATGTGTTCTCCTCAGCGCACCGGCGTGTAATCGGGCGTCGCTTCTTCGTCCGTGGCTTCCAGTTTGAAGATGACCGGGCGCAGGCCGTCGTTGCAGGAACAGATGGCGACCCCCTTTTCGCGGATCCAGTCGCCGAAGTAGAAAAGCCCCTCGCCCGCGCCATGGGCGAGGGCGAACACGTACTGGTAAATGGCTTTCCAGGCCTCGTCGCACAGGCCCTCGGGCTTGGCGTAGTCGGCATAGAACACCTGACCGGCGCGCAGCATCGGGCAGGCCTTGAGCCCCGGAACGCCGTACTGGCGCACCAGTTCTTCATCCAGCGTGGTCTTGAGCACGGTGATGCGGACTTTTTTCATGTGCATCTTCCTTTCCTTCTGCCATTGTATCACAAAACGCCCGGCGCAACAAGGCCGGGCGCAGCATGTTGACAAAGCGGCGCTTTTACAGTCCCCAGTATTCCACGACCCTTTGCAGGGCGTTTTTCAGCCCCTTGGCGGTCACTTCCCGCGCGGCGACGACGGGGATGCGCGCCACCGCGCGGCCATCCACCACCACCTGCACGCCGCCCACCTCCTGTCCGGCGGCGATGGGCGCTTCCACGGCCTCGGGTAGATCGGGCACGAGTTGCACGCCCTGTTCGTCGCCCTTCTGGATCAGCAGCGTCAGATCGCCGTCGAGCACCAGAGGAACGCCGTCGCTGTCGCCGCCCGTGACCGGTAATTCGCCGCGCACCTTCGTGCCCTTCTCCGCCACCGGGTAGAGGCGATAGTGGGCAAAGCCGTAGTCGAGCATTTCCGCGGCGATGTCGAAGCGCTCGCTGCCGGTGTCTGCGCCCAGCACCACGGCGATGAGGCGCATGTCGCCGCGCCTGGCGGTGGCGGAAATGCAATAGCCGGCTTCGTTGGTGGAACCCGTCTTGCCGCCGTCGCAGCCGTCATAGAGGCGGATGAGCTTGTTGGTGTTGGTCAGTTGGGTGATGCGGCCGTCGCCATGGTCGACCTCGTCGAGCCAGACGGTGGAAAAATCAAAATAGGCCGGATAGGAGAGCATGGCCATGGTCATCACCGCCACGTCGCGCGCCGTGGTCTGCTGCCCTTCGGCGGGAAGACCGGTGCAGTTGACGAAATGCGTATTCGTCAGGCCCAACTCGCGGGCGCGCTCGTTCATGCGCTCGACAAAGACGCTCTCCGAGCCGTAAAGGGCCTCGGCGATGGCCACGGAGGCGTCGTTGGCGCTGCCGACGATGGCGCTCTTGAGCAGCACGGAAAAGGGCTGCACTTCGCCCACGTCGAGGAGTACCTGCGAGCCGCCCATGCCCGCCGCCGCCTGCGACACGCTGAATTCATCCTCCAGCGAGACGCGGCCCTGCGCAAGGGCCTCCAGCGCCAGCAGAATGGTCATCACCTTGGTGACGGAGGCCACGGGGCGGGGCACGTCGGCATTCTGTTCAAAGAGCACCTGGCCGCTTTCCGGCTCGACGAGTATGGCCGCGGCGCAGGAAAGAGCGATGGGCGGCGCGTCCAGAAGCGGCGCGGCGCTGAGCTGTGGCGGCGCGGCAGGGGGCTGAGTGGGCGCGGGGGTCGAAAGATCCACTTCCGCGAGCGCCGCGCCCGGCATGAGCAGTATCAGCGCGAGCGCGAGGCAGAGCGTTTTGCGCAGCTTCATAGACATCCCTCCAGAGAACGTGCTGCCTCATTGTGTGCCGCGAAAAGCCAAAACATGCCATTCGCACCCGCCGGGGCGGGAAGCATATCATGCCCTAGCGACAAAATTGGAGGTATTTCCATGTTTCGCACGCTCAACGAGCTGCGTCCGGGCGAGAGCGCCACGGTGCGCGGCCTTTTGCCGGATGACGGCAGAGATATCGTTTCTCGCCTGATGGATCTGGGGCTCACGCATGGAGCGCGGGTGCGCTGCCTGTTCGCCGCGCCCGGGGGCGATCCGCGCGCCTATCGCATCCGCGGGGCGGTGATCGCCCTGCGAAGCGAGGACGCGGAACTGGTGTGCGTCTGCGCGCGGGAGGCGAGCG
>CAMMGP010000271.1 GCA_946496415.1 uncultured Clostridia bacterium
GCGCTGGAAAGCGGCAAATTCCCGGGAACGATCTCCAACTTCTACAATGAACCCGGAGAGATCGACGTGGAGACTATCCGCGACAGCGCCGACCCGGACGACAATGGCGTAGGCAGGCTCCTTGGCCTGCGCGTGGTGAACGCAGCTTAAGCGCTGCATGGCCCGCCGGACGACCGGCGGGCCGCTTTTTTTGCGTCTTCAGAAAAAATCCAAACGCATGTGTTATACTTATGGAGAAGGGGGTGTGTATATGCGGCGCATACTCATCGTGGAGGACGATCTGGATATATTGGAAATGCTCTGTGCGTGGCTTGGAGAGGCAGGGTATGCGGTGGTGACGGCTGAGGATGGATTGCAGGCGCTGGATGCCTTTGCGGCTTCCCCGTTTGATCTGGTGCTGCTCGACCTGATGCTGCCGAAGCTGGATGGCTTTGGCGTCTGCGAATGGATCCGCCGCCGCTCCGGCGTGCCCGTGATCATGCTGACGGCGCTGGACGACGAGGCGGATCAGCTGCGCGGCTACGACCTGCGCATCGACGACTACGTGACCAAGCCGTTTTCCATGCCGGTGCTCCTGCGCAAGATCGCCGCCATCCTGCGGCGCTGCGATGGACAGGAGGCCGCCCGATTGCTGCATTACCGCGATCTGGTGCTCGATCTGGACGGCTATACGGCCACGCGCGAGGGCCGCGATCTGGAATTGACCAATCGGGAATTTGAGTGCCTGCGGGAGTTGATACAGCATCAGGGCCGGGTGATGACCTATCAGATGCTCTTAAACAGAATATGGAATTACGATTATCTCGGCGACGAGCGCGTGATCTACAGCCACATCAAAAACCTCCGCCACAAACTGGGGGCAGACTACATCCAAACGGTTCGCGGGGTGGGGTATCGTGTTGAAAAAGTATAAATGCAGCCTGACGCTGCGCGTATTCTGGCTGACGTTCGCCTTTAGCGTCCTTGCCTGCGCCATTACTTACGGCGCGATCGCCGGCCTGACGCCGCTTTCCTACACCGCGCTGCTGAAAGAAGAGTTGGACGCGCAGGCGGAAGCGCTGGTGCGCGCGCTGGAACAGGGCAACGCGGAGGCGGCCCCCGGCTTGTTGCAGCGCTTTGCGCAGGAGAAAAACGCTGAATTGCGCCTTACCGACCGCAATGGCAATATATGGTTTGGTACGTTCTTACAGGAAAATACCACCGCCGCGGAGGCGGGGGCCTATGAATATGCCATGGAGAGCGGCGATATTTACGTGGACGCCGCCGCGAGCGAACAGGCGGAGGCGTCGGAAGGCTACGATGCCTATCAGGGGCGCTATGCGCTCACCTTCGCAGACGGACTGGAGGCGGAACTGGATATCTTCAGCGCCATGAAAGCCGTCAATCAGGCGACGGAGGCCATGCGCAAGCTGTTGCCGCTTCTGACGCTGGCTGTGCTGGCGCTTTCCTTTCTCGGCGCCGTCATCTATTCGCGCGTCATCACACGTCCCATGGTTGCGCTCAGCCGCATCGCCCGAAAAATGGCGATGCAGGACTTTGACGCGCGCTGGCAGGGGACGCGCAACGATGAGATCGGCGCGCTGGGCGAGAGCCTGAATCTGCTTTCGGAAAACCTCTCCCGCGCGCTTGCGCAGCTGCGGGAAGCCAACGCCGCCCTGCAATGCGACATTGACCGCGAGCGCGCGCTGGAACGACAGCGCACGGCCTTTTTTGCCGCCGCTTCGCACGAACTGAAGACGCCCGTCGCCATCCTCAAAGGGCAGATCGGCGGCATGCTGGCGCAGGTAGGCGTGTATCAGGATCGTGAAAAATACCTCGCCCGCGCGCTGAAGGTGACGGCGCGGATGGAATCGCTCATCCGGGAGATACTCACCATCAGCCGCATCAATGCGGCGGACTACATACTGCAAAGGGAGCCGCTGGATCTTTCGACGCTGCTGGAGCACTCGCTTGCGCAGAACGCGGAACTGATGGAGCAGCGGGATATGCGCCTTGAAAAGGACATCGCTCGCGATGCGCGCATGGAGGGGAATAAAAACCTGCTGATGAACGCGCTGGATAATGTGCTGGTAAACGCCATCCTCTATTCCCCGCCCGGAGCGACCATTCGCGTGCGCCTCGACGCGCGTTGCTTGCGCATCGAAAACACGCGGGCGCACATCCCCGAGGACGTGCTGACCCGCGTGTTCGAGCCCTTTGCCCGCGCCGAACCTTCGCGCAACCGTGCCTCTGGCGGCAGCGGCCTTGGGCTTTATCTGGTGCGCTGCATACTGGACTTGCACCATATCCCCTGCCGTTTGGAAAACACGGCAGACGGGGTCTGCTTTACCGCAGATACAGGGAAACAAGCGGTTTCCCTCAGGATGTTGACAAAGTCAACAGACTGTCAGAGCGTTGAGAAAGCCTGCAAGCCAAGGAAGGAAACTTGCGTCCAAGGGAACTTACATAGACGTAAGTGACCGCAGGATGCAAGTTTGCTGACGAGGAAATTTTGCCTGCGGCAAAATTTGTCGCCAAGGCGTGTTTGCCGATCTTTGATCGTCAAAAACGGTCGCCTTCGGCGACTTGCAAGCCTTTGGGCTTGCAACCTTGCGACTGGATTTGACGATCCC
>CAMMGP010000272.1 GCA_946496415.1 uncultured Clostridia bacterium
CCGCCACCTGTTTTTCTCCGCGCTGGCGGATTTTCCCGCCCCGCTGGGCAAGTTCGCCGTCGCCGCGGCGGAGGACGCGCTGCCGGAACAGCTTGCGCAGACCATGGCCGTGGGCGGCGTGCGCCTTTTGCAGGGCGAGACGGTGACGCTCACGCGCGACGGGGCGAACTTGACCATCGCTGGCATCGCCCCCGAGGGCGATCTTTCCGCCCTTTCCAGCGCCGTGCGCGCCGGTGACTGCGTGATCGCCTTCGCCCATTCGCCATCGCGTTTTCCCGCCGCCCTCACCGCCGAGGCCGGGGACGGGGGCGCGTGGGCGGACATGATCCTCGCCGGCGGCACGCACGGCGGGCAGATGCGCCTGGGCGAGCGTACGCTTTTGCCCCTGAGCGAACAGGAGCGGCGCTACCTGAGCGGCTGGCGCAAGGAGAGCGGCGTCTTTCTGCTCACCTCGCAGGGGGTGGGCTGTGAGGGCCTGCCGCTGCGGTTGAACACCGCCGCCGAGGTGCACCTGATCACGCTGCGGCGCGCTCCGGCCGTGCCGGAAGGAGAAACCGATGGAGTATTTATGCAATAATTGCCCGAGAATGTGCAATGTTATGCGCGCGGAGACGGGGAGCGGCGTTTGCCGCATGGGCGCGGACGCCGTGGTCGCCCGCGCCGCGCCGCACTTCGACGAGGAGCCCGTCATCAGCGGAACGCGTGGTTCCGGGGCGGTTTTCTTTTCCGGATGCGCGCTGCGCTGCCGCTTTTGCCAGAACTACGGCATTTCGCACGGGGGCTATGGCCGCCGCGTAAGCGTCGAGGGGCTTAAGCATATTTATGCAGATCTGATCGCGCAAGGCGTGCACAACATCAACCTCGTCAACCCCACGCATTTTCTTGAACCGATCCTCGCCTCCCTGGAGGACGGCCTCAGCGTTCCCGTGGTGTGGAACACGGGCGGCTACGAGCGCGTGGAAAGCCTGCGCCGTCTGGAGGGCCGCGTGCGCGTGTTTTTGCCCGACCTCAAGTACCGCTTTGAGGACGCGGCGGGCCGCTATTCCGGGGCGAAGGACTACTTTGCCCACGCCTCCGCCGCCCTGCGCGAAATGCTGCGGCAGACGGGGCCGGTGCGCCTCAACGGCGAGGGGATCATCGAAAGCGGCGTCATCGTCCGCCACCTGATCCTGCCGGGGCGGGCGCGAGAGAGCATGGCGGTGCTCGACTGGATCGCCGCGGAAATGCCCGGCGCCTGGGTGAGCCTGATGGCGCAGTACGTGCCCATGGGCAACGTGACCGGCGTGGATCAGCTTGAGCGGCGGCTGACGCAGGGGGAGTACGACGCGGTAGTCAATCACCTCTTCACCCTCGGCCTCGAGGACGGCTTTGTGCAGGAACTCTCTTCGGCGGAGGAGAAGTACATCCCCGCCTTTGACCTCACGGGCGTGCCGGAGGCAGATGTTTCACGTGAAACAGACTGAACCCCCGAGAGGGGTTTCCGCTTGCACGGGCAAAAGGATTCGCGGCGCGGAGAAATCCCGCCCGCCAAACCAACGCAAGGCGGCGCTTGCCGCCGGGAGGAACACACTTTGGAACTTCGCTTTGCGCCGCTGTTCAGCGGCTCCAGCGGCAACAGCCTTTACGTGGGCTGCGACGGAGGGCATCTGCTGATCGACGCGGGCGTCTCCTGCGCGCGCGTCGTGGCTGAACTGCACAAGATCGGCGTGCGCCCGGAACTGCTCGCCGGCTTGCTGGTCACCCACGAACACATCGACCACATCCGCGGCGTCGGCGTGCTCTCGCGCAAGTACGACCTGCCGGTGTTCGCCACCGAAGGGACATGGACGGCGATGGAGGAAAAACTCGGCGGCGTGGCCGCTAAAAACGTGCGCGTGCTCGAGCCGATGCAGGACTTTTACCTCGGCGGCATGAACATCATGGCCTTTGACATTCCCCACGACGCGGCGCAGCCCGTGGGCTATACCATCGCCTTGGGCGGGGCGCGCTTTTCCGTGGCCACGGACATCGGCTGCGTGCGCGAAAACTGGCTGGGCGCGGTCGCCGGTTCGGACGCGGTGGTGCTGGAATCGAACTACGATCCCGACATGCTGCGCGCCGGGCGCTACCCCTACGCGCTCAAGCAGCGCATACTCGGCCGCCGCGGCCATCTGGCCAACGACGACGCCGGGCGCGCCGCCGTCGAACTTGTCCGGCGCGGGGCGCGGCAGATCATCCTCGGCCACCTCAGCAAGGAGAACAACTTTCCGGCGCTGGCAGAAACGTGCTGTACGCTGGCGCTCGAGGGCGAGGGCGTGCGCCTCGGCGAGGACGCCTCCCTCCGCGTGGCCGAGCGCGACGGCCTGACCGGCATGTTTTCCGTGCAGATGCGCCTGTGATGTTTCACGTGAAACACCGCCCCGCGCGCAATGGCGCTCCGGGCGCGGCATATGCTATAATATATAATATAGGAAGAAAGCCCGCGAAAACGGGCGCTTTTCTTGCCGCGGGCCGCGGCAAATGGGGAAAAGCGCCGCCGTGGGCCGGAAAGGATGAATGCGATGATGCGAATGAGACTTTCGCGGCGCTCAGAACTGCTCGTTCCCCTGGCGCTGCTGCTCCCGGCGCTGGC
>CAMMGP010000273.1 GCA_946496415.1 uncultured Clostridia bacterium
GAGGCCGACGATCTGCCATGAAATCCATCTCCTCTATCAGGGTTTGCATATACGCTACCATTATACACATCTGATCCCCGGAAATCAACTTGATTTGCCGGGGATCAGAGCCGCAAACACGGCGATGCGATGAAAAAATTATGACAAGCGGGTTATTTTCCCGCCACCGAGAGCGACGGGATGAGCAGAGAGGGGCTGGCAAAGGCGCTGGCGGAGGGCGCGGAGAACTTCAGATCGCCGCTCACGGCCTCCACGCTTTTGAGCAATTCAAAGAAGTTGCCTGCCAGCGTGATCTGGTTTACCGAGCCGGCGATTTTGCCATTCTCCACGCGATAGCCGCGCGCGGGCAGGGAAAAGTCGCCGCTCACCGCGTCCGCGCCGGCGTGCCAGCCCTGCAAATCGGTGATCAGCAGCCCGTCGCCGAGCAGATCGAGCATGTCCTCAAAGGCAAGGTTCGAGGGCTGCACGCAGAAGTTCGAGGGCGCCACGCCCACGGGCGAGCCATAGCCGCCGCGGCAGGCGTTGGCGGTGGTTTCAACGCCCTGCTTCTTCGCGGTCTTCAAATTGTGCAGAAGCGTCTTAAGCACGCCCCCGGAGACGACCTCCTTGCGAAACGTGGGCACGCCCTCGCCGTCGAAGGGCGTGGAGGCGGCCTGTCCCGGCAGGTGCGGGTCGTCGACGATGGTCAGGCATTCGGCGGCGATCTTCTCGCCCTCGCGCCCCTTGAGCAGAGAAAGCCCCTTCTGGGCGCGGTCGGCGGAAAAGACGCCGGAGAATGTGCGCAGCATCTGCGCAGCCACGTCGTTGCGCAAAAGCACGCGGTAACTGCCCGAGGGCACGCTCGCGGCGCTGAGGCCGTCCACGGCCTCCTTCACCGCCTCGCGGACGGTCTTTTCCGCGTCGATCTTCGCCGGGTCGTTTTCAAAGAACAGGGAGAAACCGGAACTGACGCGGCCGTTTTCCTCGGCCACGGGCTGCACGTAGCCGCCGATGATGTTGGCGCGGTGGCCCACATGCAATCCGAGCGTGTTGACGATCTCCACCTCGCTGGACTCGCTGAACACGCCGGCCTCCGCCTCGCGGCGCAGGCGCGCGTCCATGCCCGCGGCCATGGTTTCCAGCGACTTGCAAAGGCCGATCTTCTCCGCCACGGAAACCTGGTCGATGTCGGGGTTGTAATTGCAAACATCGGCATATTCCTCTGCCCCGGCAAAGAGGAACTGCTCGTCCTCGCACTCAATGAGCCGCGCGTTCTCCCGCGCGCCCTTTACCAGCAGTTCGATGGAATCCTCGTCCAGCGCCTGCGTGGAGGCGTAACCCATCTTGCCGTCCACCAGCCCGCGAAAGCCCAGTCCGCGGCTCTCGGAGGCGGAATAGTCGGTGATCTCGCCGCCAAAAACGGTCACGGAAAAGCTCTCCCCGGCGGCGTAATAGGCTTCGCAGGCGGAAAAGCCCGCCGCCTTCGCCTGTTCAAACAGACTTTGATAGAATTCGCTTCGCTCCATCTTCAGCGCCCTCCCACAGTGATGTCGGTCACGCGGATCATCGGCTGGCCCACGTCGACGGGGATGCTGCCGCTCGCCGAGCCGCACATGCCCTGTCCAAGTTCCAGCGTTTTGCCCACGCGGTCGATCTTTTTGAGGATGTCCGCGCCCTTGCCGATGAGCGTCGCCCCGCGCACGGGCCGGTCGATCTTGCCGCCCTTGACGAGATAGCCCTCGGAGACGGCAAAGTTGAATTCCCCGGTGATGGGATTGACCGAGCCGCCGCCCATGGCTTTGGCATACAGCCCGTCGCCCATGGAGGAAATGATCTCCGCTTCATCGTCGTTTCCCGGGGCGATGAAGGTGTTGCGCATGCGCGATGTGGGCGCGTAGGCGTAGTTCTGCCGCCGGGCGCTGCCGGTGACAGGCATGCCCATGCGCCGCCCGTTGAGGCGGTCCACCATGTAGTTTTTGAGAATGCCGTTCTCAATCAGCACCAGGCGCGTGGCGGGATTGCCCTCGTCGTCGATGTTGATGGAGCCCCATTCGTTTTCCATCGTGCCGTCGTCGATGGCGGTGACGATGGGGGAGGCGATCTGCTGCCCCAGTTTGCCGGCGAACTCGGAATTGCCAAAGGCCACCGCCGTGGCTTCCAGAGAATGCCCGCAGGCCTCGTGGAAGATGACGCCGCCAAAGCCCTTGTCGATGACCGCGCACATTACCCCCGCCGGACAGGGCTCGGCGTGCAGCATGGTCACGGCCTGCTTTGCGGCGCGGCGGCCCACGTCCTCGGGGTCTACGCGGCTGCCGAACAGTTCAAAGCCCATCATCGCCCCGGGGTTGTAGCTGCCGGTCTGGCTCTCGCCGCCCCCCGAGGCCACCGCCGTCAGCGCCAGACGGGTGTAGACGCGGCGATCGGGGATGAACAGCCCCTCGCTGTTGGCGATGATTACGTCCGTCTCCCAGTCGTAGAGCCGCGCCGTCACCTGGCTGATCTCGGCGGACACGGCGCGGGCAGCGGCGTCGGCGGCCTTGACCACCTGCGCGCGCCGCGCCCCGGGCACGTCCAGAGGCAGTTGGGCGATGGCGTGTATGTTGCGGGCCACGG
>CAMMGP010000274.1 GCA_946496415.1 uncultured Clostridia bacterium
GGAACAAAGGCGAGTATGGTGCGGGCAAAGCCGCCGCCATGGATGCGCCACGCGCCGCGGCCGGCGAGCATGCGCCGGCTCATCTCCAGCGCCAGCGGCATCTCCTGATTGTCGCTGCCAGGCACATAGAGGTTCTGAAGGAGTTTCCAACTACTTTCGCCGGAGGCGACCAGCGCCTCAAAGAAGGCCTGCACGTCGTCGCGCTCCAGCGCGGCCACGGCGTCGGTGACGCGCGCCGTCTCGTCCACGAAGTGGAAGGCGCGGAGAAGGCCGCGATCCGGCACATGGTTTTTGAGTTTGGGCAGGGCGGCGGTGAGTTTTTCAGCGTCCGTCTCCGCCAGGGCGCGGATGCCCAGCGCCTTGCTGACCGCGCGCATCTCCGTGGTGATGGCAGCGTATTCGCCGGTGAGGTCGCCGTGGTCGCCGCCGACGGTGACGACGCAGACGGCATAGCCCTTTTTCTGGAAATCGTACTGGATGGCGCGCACGTCCGGGTCGTCGGGCAAAAAGTCGATGGTCACCAGGCCGCCGACGGAACTTGCCATCTGATCCATGAGGCCGGATGGCTTGCCGAAGAAGACGTTCTCCGCGTACTGGGAAATCTGGGCGCGCAGCTTGGCGTTCACCACCCAGCCGTTGTAGAGGGCGTCGAACACGGCCACAAGCATGACCTCGAAAGCGGCCGAACTGGAAAGACCCGAGCCCTTGAAGACCGTGCTGGTCACGCAGGCGTCAAAACCGCCCACTTTGTAGCCCAGTTTCTTGAGGCGCGCGGCCACGCCGCGAATGAGGGCATAGGTCGTCTCTTTTTCCTCTTCATGGACGGAGAGGTCGGCAAGGTCGACCACGAAGGGCTTGTCGTAGCCCGCCGACCAGAGCGTCACCACGCCCGTGTCCGTGGGCGCGACCGCCGCCACGGTGTCAAGGTCCACCGCGGCCGCCAGCACGCGGCCAAGGTTATGGTCGGTGTGGTTGCCGATGACCTCCGTGCGCCCAGGGGCGGAAACGAAGGCCTGCGGCTCGCGCGAAAAATGCGCGCGGAAAGCGTCGGCCAGGGATTCGTAGCGCGCGGCGGGCACTTCGCCGCCATAGAGAGCGCGCAGTCGAGCGTCGTTTGCGTTGAGCAGAGCGCGGACATCCATCTTAATCGACCTCTCTTCCTTGGAATATGCGTTTGGATTCATTTTAATCCAATTTTCGCCAAATCGCAAGTTCTCTATGTTAATTTGGCGTCTGGAATTGACAAGAAGCCCGTTCTATTGGATAATATAAGGGAGGTGATACGATGGATACGCACGTGACTGAGTGGATCTACCGTCTGGTGGACTTTGCCATCGCCAAGGAAATGATCGAGGCGCAGGATCGGGCCTTCTACGTCAACCGCCTGCTGGAGGCCATGCGCTTGGACGCGCCGGAGGAGATCGACTATGCGCCCGTCCCCGCGCCTGAGACGGCCACAGAGATGCTCGACGCGCTGGCCGGCGCCGCCGCGGTGCAGGGCATCATCGAGGACAGCGGCGAAAACCGCGACCTGTTCTCCGCCAAATTGATGGGTCTGCTCACGCCCGAGCCGCAGCGCGTGCGCAAGCGCTTCTTCGAGCTCTACAAGGAAGGCGGCCCCGCGGCGGCTACGGAGTGGTTCTACAAACTCTGCCGCGACTGCGACTACATCAAGGTGGACCGCATCGCCAAAAACATGCGATTCTTTGAGGACACCGAGGCCGGCAAGCTGGAGATCACCATCAACCTTTCCAAGCCGGAGAAGGATCCGCGCGACATCGCCGCGCAGCGCAGCGCCAAGCAGACCGGCTATCCCAAGTGCATGCTCTGCCCGGAAAATCCCGGCTACGCGGGCCGCATCGGCTTCCCCGCGCGGCAGAACCACCGCATGATCCCGCTGACGCTCAACGGCAAGCGCTGGCACATGCAGTATTCCCCCTACCTCTACTACGGCGAGCACTGCATCGTGCTCAACGACGAGCACGTGCCCATGCGCATCTCCCACGACGGCTTTGTGCGCATGTTTGACTTTGTCGATCAGTTCCCCCACTACTTCATCGGTTCCAACGCTGATCTTCCCATCGTGGGCGGTTCCATCCTCTCCCACGACCACTTCCAGGGCGGCAACCACCGCTTCCCCATGGACGAGGCGGGCGTGTGGATCGCCCTCAAGGAGCCGCGCGCGGGCGTGAGCGCCTGTGTGGCCGACTGGCCGATGAGTTGCGTGCGCCTGGAGAGCGCTTCGCGCGAAGACCTCATCACCCTCGCCGACGAGATGCTCGCCGCCTGGCGCAAGTGGTCTGACCCCGCCTGCGACATCTACGCCGAGACGGATCAGCCGCACAACACCATCACGCCCATTTTGCGCATGGAAAACGGCAAGTACCGCCTCAGCCTCGTGTTGCGCAACAACCGCACCAGCAAAGAACACCCTCTGGGCATCTTCCACCCGCACGCGGAATTGCACCACATCAAGAAGGAGAACATCGGCCTGATCGAAGTGATGGGCCTGTTCATCCTTCCCGGCCGGCTGAAGAAGGAGCTTGCCGAGGTG
>CAMMGP010000275.1 GCA_946496415.1 uncultured Clostridia bacterium
CGCTCGCGCTCTGTTGCTGCGCCCTCTGGCGGTCGTATTCCTCCCACAGCGGGCGGTATTTGGCCACATTGGCCTCGTGCTCCTCGAGCGTCTTGGCAAAGGCCAGTTCGCCGGAGGTCGGCTCCTTGGCGCAGAAGTAGAGGTAACCTTCGTCCACGTATTCCACGTCGGGGTAGAGCGCCGCCTCCATCGCCGCCGCCGAGGGGTTGCAGATGGGGCCGATGGGCAGGCCGTCGATCACATAGGTGTTGTAGTTGTTGACGGCGCTGGTTTCCTCGTTGGAGAGCGCCAGCTTGTCAATTCCCAGAAGATAGGTGGCCGTCGGGTCGCTCTCCAGGCGCATGCCGGCGTTCATGCGGTTGGTGAACACCGCCGATACGCGGCCGTAATCCTCCGTGCTGGCAGCCTCCTTCTCGATCATCGAGGCGAGGATGATGATCTCGTCCAGCGTCAGATCGTCGTTGCGATAGCGCACGACCTCGCGGTACTCGCCGGTTTCGGGGTCGATCTCATACTGGATGCTATCCGAATAGTAGACCTCGTCGATGACGGTGTTGGTCTGCTCCACCAGCGTGTTGACGATCTGCTGCGCGCTGGCGTTGCGGAACACGCGGTAGGTGTCCGGCGCCAGATAGCCCTCAAGCTGGTATTTGCGGCCGGAGAGCGTGCCCAGATCCTGCGCCAGCTTGATGGGATAACTCATCTCGGCAAAGGGCGCGGCGTCGCGGCAGAGCGTCAAGAACTCCTCGCGGCTCTGAATGGCGCCTTCCTCGTAGAGGTAATCGGCGATGTCCTCCACCGTCCAGCCGGGGATGATGGTGATGGTGCGCTCGGCGTTCTGGCTGCCCGAGGACAACTCGGTGATGATGGCGTTCACGTCCATGGAGGGCGAGAGGTCGAACGTGCCATAGCTGATCTTGTCCGTCACGCCCATAAACTGCACGAGATAGCGGAACACCGTGCGGTTGCGCAAAAGCTGCGCGTTTTCCAGATTTTCGCCGATCTCGGAGATGGAATCGCCAGATTCGATGGTAAAGCGCACGGTTTGCGTGTTGTTGGGATCGACGGGCATGAGAAACGTCTCATAGACGCGGTTCCAGCCCATGGTTACCAGACCCACGACGATCAGAACGGCGCAGAGGAACACCGTCACCGGGCGCAGTATGTGCCACAGCCATGCGTACCAGTATAGGCCGTACTCGCGTTCCTCGCGCAGCGTGCGCTGGTCGTAGCGCATCGGGCGGGAAAAGGGCCGCCGCTCGCGCTTTTCGCGCGGCGCTTGTTTCTTGCCTGCCATAGGTCAGCTCCTGGTCAGCGAATCGAGGTCGATGTTGGCCACGTCCGCGAGAATTTTGAAAATATCGGAGAGCATCTTCTGAAAGCGGAATTCCGCCAGCAGATAGGCGCTCACATCGGGATTGAACTGCAAGAGTGCGCCAATCTGCTGGAGCCTTTGCAGATCATCCTCGGGCATGCTCTCGCCCGAGGCCATCTTCGCCTGCATGCGGAATTGCAGGCGCTTGTATTCGTCCAGCAGCGCGCGATTGGTTTCATCCTCGTAGGCCGTCTCGCGCAGGCGCTCATATTCGCGGTATTCTTCGCTTTCCTTCATGGCGCGCGCGAGCTGATGCGCAAGGTCGTAAGGGTTCATGGTCGTTCCTCCCTGTCGCGGCTTTTCTCTTGGACGAAGAAAGCGCCGGTTTGGTTCAAATTTCCACGATAATGGGCAGGATCATCGGGTTGCGCTTGAGCGTTTCGTAAATGTAGCGCTGCACGGCGTCGCGCACGTTGTTCTTCAAATGGTTCCAGTCGGTGGTGTCCACGGCGCCAAAGGCGTCGATGGCGCGTTTGGCCGCGGCGCGCGCGCCTTCCACCAGCTCGTCCGCCTCGCGCATGTAGACAAAGCCGCGGCTGATGATATCCGGCCCGGAAACCACGGCGCGCTCCTCATGATCGACGCCCATGACCACGATGAGCAGACCGTCCTCGGACAAATGCTTGCGATCCTTGAGCACCACCGCGCCCACGTCGCCCACGCCCAAACCGTCGATGAGCGTCGAGCCGCTGGGCACCGTGCCGGACACCGTCATGCTGCCGGGCGACAACTCGATGATCTCTCCGACTTCGGGAATGTGTATGTTCTCCTGCGGCATGCCCAGCGTTTCCGCCAGGCGCGCGTGGTGGTAGAGGTGGCGGTATTCGCCATGCACGGGCATGAAGAACTTTGGCCGCACCAGCATGTGCATCAGCTTGAGCTCCTCCTGCCGCGCGTGGCCGGACACGTGAACTTCCGCCAGCGCCTCATAAATGACGTCCGCCCCCGTGCGCACCAGTTGGTTGATGACCCGGGAAACACTCTTTTCGTTGCCGGGGATGGCCGAGGCGGAGAGAATGACCATGTCGCTTGCGCGGATCTCCAGCTTTCTGTGCTCGGCAAAGGCCATGCGCGAAAGGCCGCTCATCGGCTCGCCCTGGCTGCCGGTGGTAAGAACGGTGATCTCGTTGTCCTCATAGCGGTCGATCTCGTCCACGCTGATGAGCCGTCCCTCGGG
>CAMMGP010000276.1 GCA_946496415.1 uncultured Clostridia bacterium
GGCGGTCTGTTCCGCCGCCGCGACGGCGCACTCGCCCTCCCCCGCCAGCGCCAGCTTTTTGGCCGCCGCGTTGGTGGAATCCACGGACGGATAGGTGATGATCTTGCGCATAGTTCCTCCCAAATGTGACCTTCCTTTGAATATTGTAGCACATTCCCGCGCATTTGAACAGATTCGCTTGTCTTTCCCGGCGCAAATTTGTATACTGGATACTGAGTACGTGTGCGCCGGGAACGCGCGGGGAACCGCGAAAGGCGCGAGCGCGTCCAAGAATTGAGAAAAACGCAAGGAGAACGCCGCCATGCAGGTAACGCAGCGCTTCGCGCAGCTTCTGATTAAAAATGTGGGCAGGGTCATCGTCGGCAAGGAGGACGCCGTGGAGCTGATGATGATCGCGCTTCTGTGCCGGGGGCATGTGCTCATTGAGGACGTGCCGGGCGTGGGCAAGACCACGCTGGCCTCGGCGCTGGCGCGCTCTTTGGACTGCTCGTTCAAGCGCATACAGTTCACGCCGGACATCACTCCCAGCGACATCACCGGCTTTTCCATCGTCAACTTCAAGACGGGCGAACTGGAATACCGGCCGGGGCTGGTGATGAGCCAGATCGTGCTGGCGGACGAGATCAACCGCACCTCGCCCAAGACCCAGTCCAGCCTGCTGGAGGTGATGGAGGAGGGACAGGTGACGGTGGACGGCACCACCTACCGCATGCCCAGCCCCTTCATCGTGCTGGCGACGCAGAATCCCGTGGACTTCGTGGGCACCTATCCCCTGCCGGAGGCGCAGCTGGATCGCTTCTTCATGCGCGTATCCATCGGCTACCCCTCGCAGGAGGAGGAGATCGATATCCTCGAGCGCTATACCTCCGGGGCGAGGCCCATGGAGGAACTCAAGCCCATCTGCTCCTCGCAGGACATCGTGAAACTGCAGCAGCAGGTGGACACGGTGTACACATCGCGCGAAGTGCGCGCCTACATCTCCGCCATCGCCGCCGCCTCGCGCAAGAACGGGGCCTTGCAACTGGGTGTTTCCACGCGCGCGGCCATCTCGCTTTTGCGCGCGGGGCAGGCGCGGGCGCTTTTGCAGGGGCGCGACTATGTGTCGCCCGAGGACATCCAGAAAATGGCCGAGCCGGTGCTGGCGCACAGGCTGGTTTTGAGCCCCGAGGCGCGCATGCGCAACATGACGGCGCAGCGCGTGCTCGCCAATGTGCTTAGCGCCGTGCAGGTGCCGGTGAAGGCCAGATGACCTCGCGGCTGACGGGCGCGCTCGTCGCCATGGCGGCGCTTTTGGCGACGGGGCTTTCCACGGGCGGGCGCATCTACTATCTGCTGTTTTACACGCTGCTTTTGCTCACGCTCCTATCGCTCATTTCCGTATTGTGGCTGCTTTACAGCGTGCGCATCGAGATGCGCGGCGTCAAGCCCCGCGTGGAGCGCGGCGAGGCGATGATGACCATCTTCACCGTGCGCCACACATCGCCTTTGCCGGTGGCGGCGCTGCGCATCCGCCTGAACGTGCCCTCGGCGTTCTCCGCAGCGCAGGAGATCAGCGTTTCCACCCCGGCGTTCAAGACGCGCACGTTTCGCTACATGGTGCGCTGCCCGCACCGGGGCAGCTATGAAGTGGGCATCACCCGTCTGCGCGCCCGCGACGCCTTCGGGCTGTTTTCCATCTCCCGCAAGAGCGGCATGAAACTTCTGCGCGTGGACGTATATCCCAAGAGCTACGACGTGCCTTTCATGGAGCTCAAGGCCGGCGATACCGGCCCGGAACTGCGCTCACGGGCCACGGAGGACGCTTCCTCACCCTCGGACGTGCGTAAATGGCAGGAGGGCGACGTGCTGAAAAAAGTCCACTGGAAGTTGACAATGCGGCGGCGCGAGCTGATGGTGCGCACGTTTGAGGAATCCTCGCGGCCGGACACGCTGATCGTGCCCGACCTGGCCGAGATCCAGGCGCTGCCGGATCAGGCGCTGACCATTGAGGACTGCGTGTGCGAGGCCTGTCTTTCGCAGGCGCGCGCGCAACTCAACGAGGGTTATCCCGTGCGCATGCCGCTGCTCACGGCGCGGCCCGGGGAGCCGTGCGGGCAGTTTCCGCAGGACGTTCCCATGTTCGGCGAGGCGCTGATGCGCGTGAAGTTCGACAGCCCCTTCGCCTACGAGCAGGTGCTTATGCAGATGCTGCGGCGCACGACGCGCACCGGCGGCTGCGTGCTGGTCACGCCGCGGCTGACCACGCGCGTGGCCGACATGGCGCTGAAGCTTGCGCGCACGGGCGTGCGCGTGCGGCTCCTGTGGGTGACGGACAGCCGCAACGACCAATCGCTGGAAATGGTCGAGCGATTGAAGATGGAGAACGTCGAGGCGAAACTGGTCGACCCCTGGTCGGCCACCGCCTGACGGAGGACGCAGATGACCAGAACGCAGAAACTTCTCCGCCTGCTCTCCACGGCGCTGATCGCGGCGCTGGTGGCCGGCGGCGTGGCCAACACCATACTCAGCGCGACGCCCCTGCAGGCGGCTTGGCCGCTTTCC
>CAMMGP010000277.1 GCA_946496415.1 uncultured Clostridia bacterium
CGTGCGCAGCAGGGCGCCGCGCAGGTCGCCGTCGGCCACGTTGGGCGCGTAGGCGATGGAGAGCCTTTCCCGCTCGCGGGCGATGTCGCCGTGCGTGCGTGCCGCCGCCTCGTTGAGGCGCTCGATGTAGTCCGCGCGCGCGGCCATGATGCGCGCCCCCTCGCGGCAGAGCTGC
This sequence comes from uncultured Clostridia bacterium, assembly GCA_946496415.1. Taxonomy (GTDB): domain Bacteria; phylum Bacillota; class Clostridia; order Christensenellales; family Aristaeellaceae; genus Pullichristensenella. The sequence continues at coordinate 176 of CAMMGP010000277.1, forward strand.
TCGTCCCAGCTGTCCAGCGTTTCCAGCCTGCCGGTGCGCAAAAGCTCGTTGCGCTGCTTGAGCGCGCGGGCGTAGCGCTGCAGGGCGTAGTAATACGAAGGCCGTATCTGCGAAAGGGCGATGTCCATGAACCGCCGCCGCTCGCCCGGCCCGTCCTTGATCAGCCGCAGGTCTTCCGGGGAAAACAAAACCCCGGTCACATGCCCCATCAGTTCCCCGGAGCGGGCGATTTCCGAGCCGTTGACGCGAATTTTGCGCCGCCCGGCCAGAGGAATGGCGATGTCCACCTCGTGCGTGCCGTCGCGCCGCTCGGCCTCCACGCATACGCGGCAGAAGTCCGCGCCCCAGCGCACCAGTTCGCGATCCTGGCGCGTGCGGTGCGAGCGCCCCGTGCAGCAGAGGTAAACGGCTTCCAGAAGGTTGGTCTTGCCCTGCGCGTTGTCCCCGGCCAGCACCGTCACGCCCGCGCAGGGCCGAAGCTCCGCGCGCGCGTAGTTGCGGTAATCGGCAAGTTCGAGGGACAGTATGCGCATGGCGCTCCTTTCAAAAATCGCCCCGCGTAGGGGCGATGGTCGTTCTCCTGCGCCGGTCAGCCCTGCTTTTTGCGGCTTTCCAGCTTCTTGCGCATCTCGGCGTTGAGCACGCGCTTGCGCATGCGGATGGACTTGGGAGTGATCTCCACCAGTTCGTCGTCGTCGATGAATTCCAGCGCTTCCTCCATGGTGGGGATGTGCACGTTGGTGATCTTCAGCGCTTCCTCGGCAGCGGCGGAGTTGCGGCTGTTGGTCATGTGCTTTTTCTTGCAGACGTTGACGTCGATGTCTCCCGGCCGGGAATTGCGGCCGACGATCATGCCGGAATAGACCTTCGCGCCCGGCTCGATGAACAACTCGCCGCGATCCTGCGCGGAGAACAGCGCGTAACTGGTGGCCTCGCCAGTCTCAAAGGCGACCAGAGAGCCGCACAGCCGCGTGGGGATCTCGCCCTTCACCGGCTCGTAGCACTCGAACACGGCGCTCATCACGCCTTCGCCGTGCGTGTCGGTGAGGAAATCGCTGCGGTAGCCAAACAGCCCGCGCGAGGGGATGAGGAACTCCAGGCGCATGCGGTCCTGCCCGTGCATGCTGGCAAGCGTGCCGCGCCGCCTGCCCAGCTTTTCAATGACCACGCCGGAATACTCGGTGGGCACGTCGCACACCACGCGCTCGATCGGCTCGCACTGCACGCCGTCGATCTCCTTGTACAAAACCACCGGCTTGGTCACCTGGAACTCATAGCCCTGCCGCCGCATCGTCTCGATGAGGATGGAAAGGTGCAATTCGCCGCGCCCGGAAACGCGGAAGGCGTCCGTGGTCTCGGTGTCCTCCACGCGCAGGGAAACGTCGGTCTGCATCTCCTTCATCAGCCGCGCGCGCAAATGGCGCGAGGTGACGAACTGGCCCTCCGTGCCGGCGAAGGGGCTGTCGTTGACGCAGAAGGTCATGGAAACGGTCGGTTCGTCGATCTTCACAAACGGCAGAGGCTCGGCCATGGCCGGGTCGCAGATGGTGTCGCCGATGAACAACTCGTCAAAGCCGGAAACGGCCACGATGTCGCCCACGCGGGCGCTCTCGCAGGGCACGCGCTTGAGCCCGTCGAACTCGTACAGTCCGCCCAACCGCGCAGCCGGGGAAGTAAAACTCGAGCCGTAGGCGCAGCGGATGGCCATCTGCCCCGCCTGTATGCTGCCGCGCTCGATGCGGCCGATGCCGATGCGGCCCACGTAGTCGTTGTAGTCGATGGTGGAAATGAGCAGCTGCAACGGCGCGTCCGGATTGCCCTCCGGCGCGGGGATGTGGGAGAGTATGGCGTCAAACAGCGGCCGCAGGTCCTTGCCCGGCACCTGCCAATCGGTCGTGGCCGTGCCGTCGCGGCCAGAGGCGAAGATAATGGGGCTGTCGAGCTGTTCGTCGGAGGCGTCCAGTTCCAAAAGCAGTTCCAGCGTCTCGTCCACCACCTCGGCGCAGCGCGCGTCGGGGCGGTCGGTCTTGTTGACGACGATGATGACCTTGAGGTTCAACTCCAGCGCCTTTTTGAGCACGAAGCGCGTCTGCGGCATCGGCCCCTCGAAGGAATCCACCAGCAGAAGTACGCCGCTGACCATCTTGAGCACGCGCTCCACCTCGCCGGAGAAGTCGGCGTGGCCGGGGGTGTCCACGATGTTGATGCGCACGCCCTCGTAGTGTACGGCGGTGTTCTTGGAAAGGATGGTGATGCCGCGTTCGCGCTCCAGGTCGTTGGAATCCATCACGCGCTCGGCCACCTGCTGGTTTTTGCGGAACACGCCGCCCTGCTTGAGCATCTCGTCCACCAGCGTGGT
>CAMMGP010000278.1 GCA_946496415.1 uncultured Clostridia bacterium
GCCGGGGCCGCGCGTACCGATGCCGCCGCCCAGACGGGAGAGCGACTGCCCCAGCCCCACCAGCCGCGGCAGGCGGTACTTCATCTGCGCCAGCTCCACCTGCAATTTGCCCTCGGCGGTCTGCGCGCGGGCGGCGAAGATGTCGAGGATCAGCGCCGTGCGGTCGATGACGCGCACGCCCAGCGCGTTTTCCAGATTGCGCTGCTGCGCGCCGGTCAACTCGTCGTCGAGTATGGCCAGATCGACCTCCAGCGCCTGACAGTCAAGCGCCAGTTCCTCCGCCTTGCCCGAGCCGATGAACGTTCCCGGGTCGGGCCGCTGCCGCTTCTGCAACACGCGGCTGACCACCAGCGCCCCGGCGGTTTCGGCCAGCGCCGCCAGTTCGTCCAGAGAGTCCTCCGAGTCAGTGGAGATGAGCATGGCGCGCTCGGCCGTCTCCGTCAGCCCTCCGCGCTCAATGGCGCGCTTGACGCGCTCCTCGGCGGCCTCGATCTCCCGCATCCACAAGCTCTGCGGGATGCGGCCGGGCTTGACCGGCCCAAAGGTGACGATGGAGAGGCGGTCGTACTCCGCCTCGCCGAGAAACGCCGCCATGATGCCGGTGGCGCGGTCTTCCGCCACGCCCACGGAACACATGGAGTCAAAGCGCAAAAGCCGCAGCGCCTGCACGTCCACGTCCGAGAGCCGCGCGTCCCCGCCCGGGTGGGTGTGGATACAGCGATAGCCCGAGAGCCGGTCGAGGTTGCGCCGCAAATGCAGTTCCGGCAGCGAAATGCTGGCGATGGAACCAATGGCCACCTCCAGCACCACGCCGTTGCGGTCCAGATAGACCAGCAATTCGCGGTTTAGCTGCATGGTGAAGCGCACCAGCGCATTCAAAAGCCGGTCGGGCAGGTATTCGTCGCGCGCGAACTGCGCGTCGTAGAGTTTTTCCAGTTCATCCAGTGTTCTCTGGCGGATGCCCTCCAGATTTCCGTGGATCATTTTGCCTCCATTCCGGCGCGAAAGCCCCGCGCAGAGGGGAAAATCGCCTCCGCGCGGGGCAACGCGCCCGCCGCGTTCTTACGCCTTGGGGTGTTTTTCGCGATAGTCCGCGATGGCCGCGTGCAAAGCCTCCTCGGCCAGCACGGAGCAGTGCAGCTTCACCGGCGGCAGCCCGCCGAGCGATTCGGTGACCATCTCGTTGGTGATCTGCAAGGCCTCGTCCACGGTCTTGCCCATCACCATCTCCGTGGCGCGGCTGGAAGTGGCGATGGCCGCGCCGCAGCCGAAGGTCTTGAACTTCACGTCGGTGATGACGTCGTTGTCGTCCACTTTGATGTATATTTTCATGATGTCGCCGCACTTGGCGTTGCCGACCTCGCCCACGCCGCTGGCGTCTTCGATCTCGCCGACGTTGCGGGGGTTCATGAAGTGATCCATGACTTTTTCGGAATACATCATCGCTTAGCCCTCCTGTGTCTTGCAAAATTCGTCGTAAAGCGGGGACATGGCGCGCAGCCGCTCGACGATCTTTTTCAGCGCGTCCACCACGTAGTCCGCTTCCTCCATGGTGTTTTCCTCCGAGAGCGACAGCCGCAAGGAGCCGTGGGCGATCTCGTGGGGCAGGCCGATGGCCAGCAGCACGTGCGAGGGGTCGAGCGAGCCGGAGGTGCAGGCCGAGCCGGAAGAGCCGGCGATGCCCATCAGATCCAGCGACAGAAGCAGCGCTTCGCCCTCGATGAAGCGGAAGCAGACGTTGACATTGCCCGGCAGGCGCTGTTCCGGGTGGCCGTTGAGCCGCGTGTAGGGGATCTCCGTCAAAATGCGCTTCGTCAGGCGGTCGCGCATGGCGGCGATTTTTTCTACGTTCTCGTCCAGGTGCTTCACCGCCAGTTCAATGGCCGCGCCCATGGCGACAATGGAGGCCACGTTCTCCGTGCCGGCGCGCTGATTGCGCTCCTGCGCGCCGCCCTCCATGAAGCGCTGAATGTGCACGCCCTTGCGGATGTAGAGCGCGCCCACGCCCTTGGGCGCGTGCAGCTTGTGGCCGGAGAGGGAGAGCATGTCCACGTCCAGTGCTTTTACGTCGATGGGCACATGCCCAACGGCCTGCACGGCGTCGGTGTGGAACAGCGCCCCGTGCGCTTTGGCGATCTTGCACAGTTCGGCGATGGGCTCGATGGTGCCGATCTCGTTGTTGGCGTACATGATGGAAACGATGGTCGTCTCCGGCCTGAGCGCCTTTTCAAGCTCCTCAGGATGCACCAGCCCAAACTCGTCCACCGGCAGGTAGGTGACCTCGAAGCCCTCCTTTTCCAGTTGCTGGCAGGTGTGCAACACGGCGTGGTGCTCGATCTGCGTGGTGATGATGTGGTTGCCCCTGTCCTTGCGGGCGTAGGCTGCGCCGCGGATGGCCCAGTTGTCGCTCTCGGTGCCGCAGCCGGTGAAGTAGATCTCCGAACTCTGCGCGCCCAGCGCCGCCGCCACCTGCCCGCGCGCCCTGTCCAGCGCCGTCAGCGCCTCGCGGCCAAAGCCGTGTACGCTCGAGGG
>CAMMGP010000279.1 GCA_946496415.1 uncultured Clostridia bacterium
TGGGCGAGCGCGGCTGCTGTCTGGTGGGCGCGGAGGCGCTCGGGCCGGCGGTGGTTTTGCCGCTCACCCTCGGAGCGCGCGCGGAGCTGTACGCCCCCGCGCCCAAGGGAAAGACCGTCAACCCCGTCGGCTCGGGCGACAGCTTTCTGGCCGCGTATCTGTACGCCGCCCTGCGCGGCTGGCCGGACAGGGAAGCGCTCTCGCTTGCCAACGCCGCGGGCGCGGCCAACGCCCAAATGTTCCCCGCCGCGCGCGTGGGCTGGAAGGAAATCGAGCCGCTTCTGCGCGGCATGGACAGGAAGAACTGAGGAGGACGCGATTTGGAGACTTTTGACGCGGTGGTTGTCGGCGCGGGACACGCCGGCTGCGAAGCGGCGCTGGCGCTGGCCCGCATGGGCCACAGGACGCTGCTTTTGACGCTCAACCTCGACGCGCTGGCGCTGATGCCCTGCAACCCCGCCATCGGCGGCACGGGCAAGGGCCATCTGGTGCGCGAAGTGGACGCGCTGGGCGGCGAGATGGGCAGGGCCATCGACGATACATTCATCCAGTCGCGCATGCTCAACACCGGCAAGGGCCCGGCGGTGCACTCTCTGCGCGCGCAGGCGGACAAGCTGCAATACCGCCTGCGCATGCGCCGCGCCGTGGACGATTGCGACCATCTCGAAGTGCGGCAGGCGGAAGTTTCCCGCATTGAGGTGCAAAACGGCCGCGTGGTGGGCGTGACCACCACCACGGGCGAGCGCGTCGCCTGTCGCGCGGCGGTTATTTGCGCCGGGGTGTACTTAAAAAGCCGCATCATCATCGGCGAGTGCGCGTGGAACGGCGGGCCGCAGGGGCTGCTGGCCGCCAACGCCCTCACGGACTGCCTGAGCGGCCTCGGCTTTGCCATCCGCCGCTTCAAGACTGGCACGCCCGCGCGCCTCGACGGCCGCACCATCGACTTTTCCCAGATGGAGCCGCAGCCGGGCGACGAGCCGATCACGCCGTTTTCGTTTTTGACCGACGCCGCGACGCTGAAAAACCGCGCCCTCTGCTATTTGACCTATACCACGAAGGAGACGCACGAAATTCTCCTTGCCAACCTGCACCGCGCGCCGATGTACACCGGTTCCATCCACGGCACGGGGGCGCGCTACTGCCCCTCCATTGAGGACAAAGTGGTGCGCTTCAAGGACAAGGAGCGCCACCCCGTGTTCCTCGAACCCGAAGGGCTTTACACCACGGAATGGTACGCGCAGGGCATGTCCACCTCAATGCCGGAGGAGGTGCAGCGCGCCTTTTACCGCACCGTGCCGGGCCTTGAAAACGCGCGCCTTGTGCGATTGGCCTACGCCATCGAGTACGACTGCATCGACCCCACCGCCCTCACCGGCGCGCTCGCCTCGCGCGAGATCGCGGGGCTGTGGTTTGCCGGGCAGGTGAACGGCACCTCGGGCTATGAAGAGGCCGCGGCGCAGGGCGTCTACGCCGGCATCAACGCCGCGCTCTGGCTTTCCGGGCGCGAACCAATGCTGCTCTCCCGCGACGACGGCTACCTGGGCGTGCTGGTGGACGATCTGGTCACCAAGGGCGTGGACGAGCCCTACCGCATGATGACCTCGCGCGCCGAATACCGGCTGGTGCTGCGGCAGGACAACGCCGATTTCCGCCTCACCGAGCGCGGCTATCAGGCCGGCCTTGCCACGCGCGAGCGCTACGAGCGCATGCTGCGCCGCCGCGAGGAATTGGAACGCGCACGCGCGCTTATCAAAGAGCGACGGCTGGACGTGCCCCTGCGCAAGCCGGACGCCTCTTTTGCGCAAATTGCCGCGCAAGCGCCGGAAGTTTCGCCGGAAACGGGGCGGCAGTTGGAAATTGAGATCAAGTACGAGGGCTACATCGAGCGGCAGATGGCCGACGTGCGCCGCTTCCGGCGCCTGGAGAGCATGCCCCTGCCCGGGGACGCGGACTATCTGCATATGGAAGGACTGCGTCTGGAGGCGCGGGAAAAGCTCGACCGTCAGCGCCCCGCCTCCCTCGGGCAGGCCTCGCGCATCCCGGGCGTGTCGCCGGGCGACGTGACGGTGCTCACCATCTGGCTGGAAAAACGCCGCCACGAGCGGGCGCGGGAAAAGGCCGGGGAATAGGAGGAAACGCCCATGCGGGAACTGCTCAAAGCGCGGCTCAGGGCCGCGGGCGTGGCGGCGGAAGCGGAACAGGCGGAAAAGCTCGCCGCCTTTCACGAACTGCTCACCGAGGCCAACGCGCGCATGAACCTCACGCGCGTGAGCGCCGACCCCGCCGAGGCCATCGACCGCAACTATCTCGATTCGCTCGCGCCGCTTCCCCATCTTTCCGGCGCGAAGACGTGCGTGGACGTGGGCAGCGGCGCGGGCTTCCCCGGCGTGCCGCTGGCCATCTTTCTGCCGGATACGCATTTCGTGCTGATGGATTCGCTTTTGAAGCGCGTGGAGTTCCTGCGCGGCGTTATCAACGAACTTTCCCTCAACGCCGAGGCCGTGGGCCTGCGCGCCAGAATGGCCGGGCGC
>CAMMGP010000280.1 GCA_946496415.1 uncultured Clostridia bacterium
TGAAGAAGTACATGGCCGACTTTCGCGCGGACGCGCGCAACTATCGGACCGTCCAGCTCGCCGACCCGCTTGCGGACATTCTGCAGATCGGCTATCCGACAGACGTCATCCTGCAAAAAGTCGCCGAACTGGGGCTGACGGACGCGCTTCAGCCGGTCATGGGGCCCTTTTGCGAGCGCCGCCCGGCGGGGCTGTACCGCTCGATGGTGTGTCAGGTGGCCCCCTACGGGGCGCGGGGCATTTTGTGGTATCAGGGCGAGGCGGACGACGAACGGGCCGAACTCTACCACCGCATTTTCCCGGCGCTGATCCGCTCCTGGAGAAACCTGTGGGGCGAGGAACTGCCCTTCCTGTTCGTCCAACTGGCGCCATTCGAGCGCTGGATGGCCTGTCGGGGCGACCGCTACCCGGAGGTGCGCTCCGCGCAGCAGTGGGTGGCAGACAACGTTCCCAACACCGCGATGGCCGTCATCACGGACTGCGGCTCCCGCTGGGACATCCACCCCAAGGAAAAGCGCCCGGTGGGCGAGCGGCTGGCGCTGCTGGCCGCGCGCTATGTGTACGGCGAGGACGTGCTGTGCGAAGCGCCGCGGATGAAGAGCGCCGCCGTCAGCGATTCCCGCATCGACATCCGCTTTGACCACGCCGGGGACGGGCTGCATCTGGACGGCGCGCGGCTGGACGGGCTGGAGTTGTATCAAGACGGATACCCCGTGGGCTACGACGCCTGCACCGCCGAGGGCGACACGCTCACGGTCCTCGGCGAAAGCATCCGCGCGGACGCGCCCACGCAAGTGCGCCTGGCGTGGACGGGCTATTGCAAAGTCGGCCTGAAAAACAGCGCGGGCATCCCCGCGCGCCCCGCGATCCTCAGCGCCAACGAACGGCGCGCCTGAAGGGCCGCGCCCCCAGGCGGGGGATGGATGAGAGAATACAATCTTGCATTTTGAGATGAAGGTAGGCGACGCAAAGCATGAAACGGGCAGAACTGGTTCTGGATCGGGACTACGCGATCGGCGCGATCAACCCCCGATTGTACGGCTCTTTTATCGAGCATCTTGGCCGCGCGGTCTACGGCGGCATTTATGAGCCGGAGCATCCTCTGGCGGATGGCTTTGGTTTCCGCAGGGATGTGATCGAGCTTGTGAAGCGCCTGCGCATACCGATCATACGCTATCCCGGCGGCAATTTCGTCTCCGGCTTCAACTGGGAGGACAGCGTCGGCCCCCGGGAAGAGCGGCCGCGGCGGCTGGACCTCGCCTGGTTCACCACAGAGACCAACGAAGTGGGCCTGCACGAGTTCGCGCAGTGGGCCGGTGAGGTCGGCTCGCAGATCATGTATGCCGTCAACCTCGGCACGCGCGACGAGGATGCCGCCCGCAACATCGTCGAATACGCCAACCATCCCGGCGGGAGTTATTTCAGCGATATGCGCATCCGCAACGGCGCGAAGGAGCCGTTCGGCATCAAGCTCTGGTGCCTGGGCAACGAGATGGACGCGCCGTGGCAGATGGGGCACAAATCCGCCTATGAGTACGGCTGCCGCGCGCGCGAGGCGGCGAAAATGATGCGCTGGGTCGATCCCGGCATCGAACTGGTGGCCTGCGGAAGTTCCTCGCCGGACATGCCCACGTTCGGCGCCTGGGAATACACGATGCTCACGGAATGCTACGATCAGGTCGATCATGTGTCCCTGCACCGCTACTATGGCAACCCGACGCACGATACCGCCAGCTTCCTTGCGCGCAACATGGAGATGGACGTCTTCATCAAGGCCGTGGTTTCCATCTGCGACGCCGTTGGCGCCACGAAGCGCAGTTCCAAAAAGCTGGGCCTGAGTTTCGACGAATGGAACGTGTGGTACCACTCCAGCGAGCAGGATGAGGAGATCAAAAAGAAAGCCCGCTGGGACAGGGCGCTGCCGCTCTTGGAGGACATTTACAACTTCGAGGACGCGCTGCTGGTCGGCCTGATGCTCATCACTTTCCTGCGCAACGCCGACCGCGTCAAGATCGCCTGCATGGCGCAGCTGGTCAATGTCATCGCGCCGATCATGACGTGCAACGGCGGCGGCGCGTGGGCGCAGACGATCTACTGGCCGCTGCTGCACGCTTCCACCTACGGCCGCGGCACGGCGCTCCGGCCGGCGATCAAAAGCCCGGTCTACGATTGCGCCGACCGTGAGGGCGTGCCCCTCCTCGACGCGGCGGCGACGCTGAACGACGAAGGCGATGTGACGATCTTCGCGGTGAACCGTTCCCTGACCGACGATCTCCTGCTCGCCTGCGACACGCGGGGATTTGGCGATCTTGCGGTGGAAGAACACATCGTTTTGCACCACGACGACGTCAACGCCGTCAACACGGAGAGCGCGCCCAACGAGGTCGCGCCCCGCGCCGGCGAGCGCGGCGTCATGGACGCGGGACGGCTGGAGATCGCCCTGCAACCGCTCAGCTGGAACGTGATACGGATGTAAAGAAGGGGTTCGGCCGCCAGAGGCGCGTCCACCTTAGCCGCGCATCCTCCCGCG
>CAMMGP010000281.1 GCA_946496415.1 uncultured Clostridia bacterium
TCATCAGCGTGAACGCCGAACCCACCGCCGCCAGCGCGTCCGCGCCGAGAAAGCGGCCGACGATCAGCGTGTCGGCTACGTTGTAACACTGCTGCAAAAGGTCGCCCAGGATCATCGGCACGGCGAAGAGCAGCATCGTCTTCATCACCGGCCCGCGGGTCAGGTCCCTGTTCATCGGCCATCCCTTGCTTTCTAATCGTAATTTTGAAGTATCGTTTCGTAAGTAATTATAGCGATTGAGAGCGCATCTGTCAAATTTAATTTGCATTATGTTTTGGCGGCGGCTATAATGGACGCGGAGGGATGTCCATGTTTCTCGAAGGCCTCGACGCGCTGGATCAAAAGATCGTCTCCCTGCTCATCGAAAACGCCCGCATGTCCTATTCAGACATCGCCCAGCAGGTGGGCGTATCGCGCGTGGCGGTAAAGATGCGCGTGCAGGCGCTGGAAAAGCGCGGCGTCATCGAGGGGTACACCACCATCATCGACCCGCAAAAGATCAGCGGCGCCGTTTCCTGCTATTTTGAGATCGAGACGGCCCCGCAGTCGCTTGCCGAAGTGACGGACATACTCAACGCCTGCGATACCATAACGCAAATTTACCGCGTCACGGGCAAAAACAAGCTTCACGTCCACGCCGTGGCCGCCAGCGCGGAGGAAATGGAGCGCCTCATCCGCGAGGTCGTCGACCCTCTGCCGGGCGTTCTGGACATCTCCACCAACATCATCCTCTCCCGCGTCAAGGATATCAAGGGCCTGCGCCTGTGAGCGCGCGCCAAAAAAGCCGACCAAACTTTCAACGTTCTGTTCGTTGACTTCCCTGCCGAAGTGTGCTATAATCCAAGATGTAGTGCGACATCTGTGTCTCAAACACAAGATGTTGCGTTTTTTGCGCGTTTCGCGCTAAGGAAATACGGAAAGGGAGCAACAGGCCATGCAGGTGAGAAAGCGCAACGGCAACATCGTCGATTACGACCGCGAATTCATTCTCCGCGCCGTGACGCTGGCGGCCGCCGCCGCGGGCGAGCACGATATGGACGTCGAAGCCGTGGTAAGCGGCGTGGAAAAGGCGCTGTCAAAGCGCGACGAGCGCGTCGTGGACATCGAGACCATACAGGATGCCGTGGAGGAATCGCTCTTTGAGCAGGATCATTTTCCCACCGCCAAGGCCTATATACTCTACCGTGTGGACAAGGAAAAGACGCGCGGCCGCGTGGAGTGGAAGGAAGGGCTGCTCACCCGCGAATTCCTCTCCCCCTACAAGCACGCCGCCAGCCCCATGGGCGAACTGGGCTCGTTCGTCTATTCGCGCACCTATTCGCGCTATATCCCCGCGCTCAACCGCCGCGAGTTCTGGTGGGAAACGGTGCGCCGCGCCGTGGAATACAACTGCTCTCTGGCCCCGACCACGCGCGAGGAGGCGGAGAAACTCTACGACAACGTCTTCCACCTGCGCCAGTTCCTCTCCGGCCGCACGCTGTGGGTGGGCGCGACGCCCGTGTCCGAGGCCTATCCCATGGCCAACTACAACTGCGCCTTTGAGGTCATCGACGATTTCCACGCCTTCCACGATCTGTTCTATCTTCTGATGATCGGCAGCGGCGTGGGCGTGCGCGTGCTCAAGGACGACGCCAAAAAACTCCCCAAAATACGCACCGACCTTGAAATCGTCCACAAGGCCTACACCCCGCGCCCCGTGGGCGAGCGCCTGGAGTACACGGATCTCACCTTCTCCGGCGATACCGTCACGCTCGCCATTGGCGATTCCAAGGAGGGCTGGGCGCAGGCCATCGACCACTATTTCCAGATACTTTCCAATCAGGAATACAGCCGCATCCGCCGCATCATCGTCGAATACGATTCCATCCGCCCGCGCGGCGAGCGCCTCAAGGTCTTCGGCGGCACGGCCAGCGGCTATGAGTCGATGATGACGATGCTGGATAAGATCCACCGCGTCATCCGCTCCGCCGGTCTGCGCGACAACAGCGAGCGCACGCAGCTGCGCCCCATCGACCTTCTGGACATCGCCAACATCATCGGCGAAAACGTCGTTTCCGGCGGCGTGCGCCGCACCTCGGAGATCGGCCTCATTGACCAGGACGATACCGAGTGCATACAGGCCAAGGGCAACCTCTACCGCCAGGTAGGCGGCCGCTGGGAGATCGACAAGGCCATCGCCCACCGCCAGATGAGCAACAATTCCATCTTCTACCGCCGCAAGCCCACCCGCGAGCAGCTCCACTGGCACTTAAAGCAGATGCGCTATTCCGGCGAGCCGGGCTGGGTCAACGAAGTGGCGGGCCTCAAGCGCCGACCCAACTTCTGCGGCTGCAACCCCTGCGGCGAGATATTGCTCGACAGCCACGGCCTGTGCAACCTCACCACCGTCAACGTCATGGCCTTCGTCAGGGATGGCAAGCTCGACGAACCGGCCCTGCTCGATGCTCAGCGCCTCAGCGCCCGCGCCGGATTGCGCATGACCTGCCGCGAACTGGAGATGCACCGCTGGAACCAGGTGCAGCAGCG
>CAMMGP010000282.1 GCA_946496415.1 uncultured Clostridia bacterium
ACGGCTTTGGCGCCATCATCGCCGCCGCGGGCAAGGCCGCGCATCTGGCCGGGGCCATGGCGGCCAACACCACGCTGCCAGTCATCGGCGTACCCGTCAAGTCCTCGACGCTGGACGGGCTGGACGCGCTTTTGTCCACCGTGCAGATGCCGCCGGGAATGCCGGTGGCCACCGTGGCCATCGACGGGGCCAAAAACGCCGCGCTGCTGGCCGCGCAGATCATCGCCGTGGAAGATACCGACCTTGCGGGCCGCCTCATGGCCGACCGCGAGGCCACCAAAGCAAAGATCCTCGCAAAAGACGCGCAGATCAGCGCCGAATTCGCACAGGAATAACGGGAGGGCACCATGGAAAAGACCAATCTTTTGTATGAAGGCAAGGCCAAGAAAGTTTACGAGACGAACGACCCCGCCCTGCTGATCGTCGATTACAAGGACGACGCCACCGCCTTCAACGGCCTGAAAAAGGGCACCATCGCCGGCAAGGGCGAGATCAACAACCGCGTGACCAACCACCTGATGAAGCTGCTGGAGAAAAACGGCGTTCCCACGCACTTTGTGGAGGAACTCTCCCCGCGCGAGACGGCGGTCAAGCGCGTTTCCATCGTGCCGCTGGAGGTCATCGTGCGCAACATCGCCGCCGGTTCTCTGGCCAAGCGTCTGGGCCTTGCCGAAGGCACGAAGATGAAAAAGACCGTGCTGGAGTTCTGCTACAAGGACGACGAGTTGGGCGACCCGATGGTCAACGAGTATCACATCCTCGCCATGGAGTACTGCACGGAGGAAGAATTGAAGCTCATCAGCCAGTACGCGCTCAAAGTCAATGAAGTGCTTTCCGCCTATCTCAAGGATCTGGGCATCGAACTGATCGACTTCAAATTGGAGTTTGGCCGTCTGGCGGACGGCACCATCGTGCTGGCGGATGAAATTTCCCCGGACACCTGCCGCTTCTGGGACAGCGCCACCGGTGAAAAGCTGGACAAGGATCGCTTCCGCCGCGACCTCGGCCACGTCGAGGACGCCTACCACGAAATCCTGCGCCGCCTGATGGGCGAATAAAGAGGGAAACGTATGTTTAACGAACTGCATGAGGAATGCGGCGTGTTCGGCGTTTACAGCCGCGATGGTCTGGACGTCGCCTCGCTGTGCTATTATGGACTCTACGCCTTGCAGCATCGCGGCCAGGAAAGCTGCGGCATCGCCATCAACGACGACGGCGTGATCCACTGCCACAAGGGCGCGGGACTGGTCAGCGAAATCTTCACCCCCGAAGCCCTGCACTCCCTGGGCTCCGGCCAGATGGCCGTGGCGCATGTGCGCTACGGCACCATGGGCACCGACCCCCGCCTCAACGCCCAGCCGCTGGTGGTCAACCACATCAAGGGCCGCATGGCGCTGGCGCACAACGGCGCCTTGACCAACGCCGCCGACCTGCGCTCCGCCTTTGAGATGGAGGGCTCTATCTTCCACACCACCTCGGATACCGAGGTCATCACCTACGCCATCACCCGCGAGCGCATCGCCTCGAATTCCATCGAAGAAGCCGTCTGCCGGGCGATGAACCACTTGAAGGGCGCGTATTCGTTGGTCATCATGTCGCCCACCAAGTTGATCGCCGCGCGCGACCCGCACGGTTTCAGGCCCCTGTGCATCGGGCAGCTGGGGAACAGCACCATCTTTGCCTCTGAGAGTTGTGCTCTGGACGCCATCGGCGCGCATCTGGTGCGCGATCTGGAGCCGGGCGAGATCGTGGTGGTGGACAGGGACGGCATGCGCTCCGACCGCACGCACGTGGGCGAGGCGGAGAAAACCTCCTGCGTGTTTGAGTACATCTACTTTGCCCGCCCGGATTCCGTGATCGACGGTTCCAGCGTCCACGTGGCGCGCGTGCGCGCCGGAGCGTTTCTGGCGCTGGAGCACCCCGTGCAGGCCGACGTGGTCATCGGCGTGCCGGACAGCGGCCTCGACGCGGCGTTGGGCTACGCGCGGCAGAGCGGCATCCCCTACGGCATCGGCTTTATCAAGAGCAAGTACATCGCCCGCACGTTCATCCAGCCCACGCAGTCCGAGCGCGAAAACCTCGTGCGCATCAAACTCAATCCCGTGGCGGCCACGGTGAAGGGCAAGCGTGTGGTGCTGGTGGACGATTCCATCGTGCGCGGCACTACCTGTGCGCGCATCGTGCGGCTGCTGCGCGAGGCGGGAGCGACGGAAGTGCACATGCGCTCCTCCGCGCCGCCGTTCATGAACCCCTGCTACTTCGGCACCGACATCGACAGCCGCGACAAATTGATCGCCTGCAAGCATTCCATGGAGGAGATCTGCCAGATCATCGGCGCGGATTCCCTCGGCTATCTGAGCTGCGAGAGCGCCAGGAAGCTGGCCGACAATTCCCACGGCTTCTGCACCGCCTGCTTCGACGGCAAATACCCCGTGGAGCCGCCGGTGGGCTGCACCAAGAACAAGTACGAGCGCAAGATCTCGGAGGCTGAAGCATGAAAAGCGCCAGTGAGAG
>CAMMGP010000283.1 GCA_946496415.1 uncultured Clostridia bacterium
GCGGCCATCAACCGCCTGATCCAGCGGCGCATGCACGAGCCGATGTCGGACGTGTGTGTGCTCGCCGCGCCCAGCGGTTTTGCCAGCGCCGTGCAACTCAAAGAGCGGCTGCTGGACAGCGACCTCGCCTCGATCATCGCCCGCGGCAAAAAGGGCGGCATCCCGGCGACGGTGACGCTGGTCAACGCCATTTTGCGGGAGATCAACGGCAAAAGCATCGTATAGCGAATTCCATTTCTTGCCAGAAAGGCGGGAGCGAAGCGATTGTGCGCTTCACTCCCGCCTTTCTGCGCCTGGCGCGTTGTCCGGGCGCGATTTGGGCAGGCGGCCGCAGAAGGCGGTGCCCGTTTCATCCGAGGAAACGCTGATCTTGCCGCCGTTTTCCTCCATGATCTCCGCGACGATGGACAATCCCATGCCCCGGCCCTCGCTCTTGGTGGTGTAGCCGCGCTCGAAGATATCCCGCAGGCGCTCGGGCGGGATGCGCGAGCCGGTATTGAAGACGCGGAAGGTAAAGGCGTGGATGTCTTCGCCGGTTTCGACCAGCAGCCTCCTTTGCGGCAGGGCGGGATCGGCCATGGCGTCGATGGCGTTGTCGATGAGATTGCCAAGCACGCGGCACATCTCCCAGCCGGGCAGCGCCAGGCCCTGCCATGCCGAGCGGATGCGCACCTCCATGCGGATGCCGCGTTCCTCGCAATCGGCGGCCTTGGCGGCGAGCAGGGCGTTGACGGCAGGGCTGGCGGTCTTCAGCGCGCGGCTGACGAGTTGCACATCGCCATAGACGCGCTCGATGTAGTCCTGCGCTTCCTTATACTCCCCCATCTCGATCAGGCCGAAGACCACTTGCAGGTGGTTCTTGAAATCATGGCGCTGGGCGCGCAGCGTGCCGTTGAGGTCCTCGAGCTGCGTATAGGCGTCCTCGAGCATTTCGCTCTGGCTGGCGATCTTGCGGGCGTTGCGGGCGTCGCGGATATCGAGGAACGCACCCCAGACCACCACGAAGGCCACGGCGCAGATGAGCAGCCGCTCAGCCATGCCGGAGAGGTCGAACTCGCGGCCCAAAAGGGCGTAGAGCACCAGTCCCACGGCAAAAAACGCCTGCGCCGCGTTGGCGGCGATGGCGTAACGAGAGACTTTGTGCAAATCCAGCCGTTCTCGAAGCGTCTTTTTCATGGGGATATTATAGCACTGGAATGGCCGGCGTTGCAATAACTTTTCCGAAGCGCGCGGGCAATCTAAACACGCTGTATATATAATTAGAGAACGCAGGACAGGAGGGGTTTATTATGAGAGATCAAACGACGCGGCGGTTGGCCTACGGCGGGCTGATGGCGGCGCTGATCGCGCTATTGACCGCCTATGTGCGACTGGACATACTGTTTTTC
Organism: uncultured Clostridia bacterium; assembly: GCA_946496415.1. GTDB lineage: Bacteria > Bacillota > Clostridia > Christensenellales > Aristaeellaceae > Pullichristensenella. The sequence goes on from CAMMGP010000283.1 coordinate 1,389, forward strand.
CTTTCCATGCACAGCGGGTACGCGCATCTGGGCGACGTGGGCATCGTCATCGCCTCCTTGCTGATGGGGCCGTTCGCGGCGGCGCCCGCGGCCCTGGGCTCGGCCATCGCCGATCTTCTGGCGGGGTATGTGACCTACGCGCCGTTCACGCTGGTCATCAAGGGCGCGATGGGCTTTTTCATGGGCAAGTGGCTGGTGGCCAAACGCTTCAGCGCGCGCAACATCGCCCTGCTTTTGCTCACGGCGGCGTTCATGGTGGGCGCGTATTTCCTCACCGACACGCTGCTCTACGGCGTGGAAGCGGCCATCGGCTCTGTGGTCGGCAACTGCGTGCAGGGCGCGGCGATGCTCGCCGGCGGCGTGGTGATCCTGCCCATATACTGCTCGCTGCCGGAGCGCATACGCGGGATAAGGAAGTGAAGGCGAAAAGCGCCGTTGCGGGGACGTCCTCGCGGCGGCGTTTTTTAATCCTTCGGTTTTTCCCAGAGGCCGTACTGGGCCTCGTTTTGCAAGGCGGAGAGCAAAAGTTCGCGCGCGTCGGGCTTGCGGCGGCAGATGGCGTTGAGAAGGTCGCGTACATCGTCGCGCTTGGTGCGGCCGTTGGCCGGGCAGGGCGAGGGCACGACGGGCAGATTGAGCGCTTTCACCATGTGGAGAACGTGCTTCTCCGGCAGGTAGACCAGCGGGCGGATCTGCGTGATGCCCTTGCGCGTCAAGTGCGTGACGGGGTGGAAGGTGTGGATGCGGCCCTCGTAGAGCATGGAGAGAAAGAGCGTCTCAATGGCGTCGTCGCGGTGATGGCCGAGGGCAAGCTTGTTGGCGCCGACCTCGAGGCAGAGGTCCACCAGCGCGCCGCGGCGCATCTTCGCGCACAGGGAGCAGGGGTTTTTCTCCTTGCGCTCCTCGAAGATGACCTTGCCGATCTCCGTTTCGCGGACGATATAGGGAACGTCCAGCGTTTCGCAGAGCGCGCGCACGCCGCCGAGGTCGAAGGGCTGAAGGCCCATGGTGAGTGTCACGGCGGTGAGCGTGTAAGGATTTTTCGAGAAGCGGCGGTAGAGCGCGAGCGCGTAGAGCAACAGCAAACTGTCCTTCCCGCCGGAGACGCCGACGGCGACGTG
>CAMMGP010000284.1 GCA_946496415.1 uncultured Clostridia bacterium
TGCGGGCTTTCTCAACGCTCTGCCAGTCTGTTGACTTTGTCAACATCCTGCGGCGGGCGGCGGAGAAATTTCCGCCGCCCGCCTTCATTTTTCGGCAGCGTCAGAATGCGGGCGCGCCGCAAGGGGGAACGTCCCCTGCGGCGCGTTTTTTCTTAGAAGCCCTCCACCGGCTCGCTCGCGGGCCTTTCCAGCAATTCCGGATGCTCCAGAAGATGCTTGGCCAGGCGGATGGCGCGGGAATAGTAGTAGCCGTCGGCGATGCGCTCGTCCAGCGTGATGCCCAGCTTCAGCTTTTCGCGCATGCCCTTGAAGCCGTTTTCATCGTATTCCGGGGCTTTGAATTTTTCGCCGATGACCACGAACAGGGAATTGGTGCCCCAGTTGTTCAAGTGGTGGTAGGCGGCGTTGAGTTGTATGGAGCCCAGGTTGTTCATGAAAATGGAGGAGTAGTTGGGATCGGTCTTCACCAGCGAATAGGGCACGATGCCGCGCGCGTCGAGGAAGAAGAGTATCTTCATGATCAGTTTGAGGACGATGCGCGGGAATTTCAGCAGCATGGCCATGCCGTCGGTGGAGTTGTCGGTCTTGTCCTCGGTGCGGAAAGTGGTGATCTCCTTGTAGATCTGCGCGCGGATGCTCTCCAGCGTGCTGTCGGGAGAGAACTTCAAAAAGGCCAGCGCCTCTTCGCTCTGCTCGTTGAACTGCTTTTTGACCACAAAGGCGGCGGTCAGCTCCGTGCGCTGATAGACGCGGTTGCCGGCGATGAAGCGGTTCATGCGCGGCTTGAGCGTCACCGTTTTGACGATGGCCGCGAGTATGATCTGGAAGTATTTGTAGCGATACTCGGGATTCTGCGCGTTTTTCTCCGCGATGTAGCGGTCGATGTTGGTCAGGTCGATCTCCTCTTCGATAAACGCCTCGTTGTCGGCGCGGTTGGGATAGAGATAGGGCGTAAAGCCGTGCATGGGGTCAAGGTCGCGCAGCCAGATGCCGTCGCGGCGGTCGCCATGTCTGCGCTTGCGGGGCTTTTCGGTCATGTTCATCCTCCTTGCCGTACAAGGCTGCTTCCCCGCCCGCGGCGCGGAAAGCCGCCGGCGCGGCGCGCCTGCGTGCTCCCATTATAAAGCGCGCGGAGAAATTTGTCAAATTGATGGCCGCTCTGCGGCAAAATGCGGCGCGGCCGTCATTCGTCCTCGAAGGACAGCCAATCCTCGTCCTCGCCCTCGCGCAGGTTTCGCGCGGGAAGCAGCGGCCCCATATAGCGCTCGCTCACGCGGGCGACTTCTCTGCTGAAGCCGCCCATGAGCAGTTCGCCGCGGTCGCGCATGCTGTGGTCGCCTTCGCTGCCCACGAGCAGATGGTCGAGCAAGGGCACGTCCAGCCGCTGCAGCGTGGCCGCGTAGGCGGCGGTGTTCTCCAGATCGTAGTCGTCCGGCGCGGGCAGGGCCGCGTCGACGAACTGCGCCAGCAGCACGCTGTGGGCATGCGAGGAGACGACGTCTCCGACAGCGGCGCGCAGACATTCCGGCTCCGCCCAGGCCGTGCCGACGGCGATGGGCCGGGCGAGCAGCAGCCTGCCTTCGTAGGTCAGGCAAAACTGCCACGCCGCTTCCCCGCCGGCGAAAGGGCGGTATTTGCGGGCGAATTCGCGGAAACAGCGCAGATTGCCCAGCATCGGCCGGCCTTCGGCGCGCAAAAGCGCATAGGCGTCGCACAGGGCGCTGACGCGCTTCAACCAGCGCGCGGCGCGCCCGCCCAGTCCCGGCACAGCGGCCAACGCGCCTTCGTCGGCGCGGAGCACGCCGTAAACGCCGCCAAATTGCTCGTCCAGCGCGTGGGCCAGGGCGTTGACATCGCGGCGGGGGATGGCATAATAGAGCAGCAGTTCCAAAAGCTCATGCGGCCGCAGATCGTCTATGCCCTCCAGGAGCGCGCGCCGGCGCAGGCGCTCGCGGTGGCCGGCGTGGGCGCTATTCGCCAATGATCTTGATAAGAACGTGTTTTTGCCGCTTTCCATCGAATTCATAGTAGAAGATCTGCTCCCAGGTGCCAAAGTCCAGCCGTCCGTCGGTGATGGCGACCACCGTCTCGCGCCCCATGATGGTGCGCTTGAGGTGCGCGTCGGCATTGTCCTCATAGCCGTTGTGGTGGTAGCGGCTGTACGGCTTTTCCGGAGCCAGGCCCTCCAGCCAGGTTTCAAAATCCTGGTGCAGGCCGCTTTCATCATCGTTGATGAAGACGCTGGCGGTGATGTTCATGGCGTTGACGAGGCACAGCCCCTCGCGCACGCCGCTTTCGTCGATGGCGGCTTGCACTTCGCGGGTGATGTTGCGCAGGCCGCGGCGGGTAGGCAGGTTGAAAAACAGCTCCTTGCGATAGGACTTCATGGCGCATCCTCCCCTGAATACAGCAAAAGCCGACGCCTTAAACGCCGGCTTCCGTTGGAAAAGTTAGTTGTTCGCCTGCTTTTCCTCGATGGTGATGACCTGCTGACCGTCATAGTAAC
>CAMMGP010000285.1 GCA_946496415.1 uncultured Clostridia bacterium
CAGCCTCGCAGCCATCCATCACCGGCATCTGCATGTCCATGAGGATGGCGTCGAAAGCAAAGAGCTCCGCCTCGCGGAAGCGCTCCACAGCCTCCTCGCCGTTCCACGCCTGCGTGACTTCAAGGCCGTTCATGGTCAAAAGTTCGGTGGTGATCTCCATATTCACTTCATTGTCCTCGGCCAGCAGTATGCGGCGGCCGCTTAAGGAGAAATCCCCTTCCTCGCCGTCCGTCTTATCATTCTCCTGCAGCCGTTCTTTATGAACGATGGCAAAGGGCAGTATGATGGTAAAGGTCGTGCCTTTCCCGGGAGCGCTTTCCACATGGATCTCGCCGTTCATCTGCGTGACGATGCTTCGCGTGATGGGCATGCCCAGGCCCGTGCCTACCGCCTGACGCTCGCCAAAGCGCATCTCGCGGCTATACGGTTCGAACAGGTGCGGCAGATAGTCCGCCGACATGCCGATGCCGGTATCGGCGATCATCAGCCGGTATTTGCAGAACTCGCCGGAAGTCGCCTCCATCTGCGAAACATTGACGCGAATGGAATCGCCCTCGCGCGTAAACTTGACGGCATTGGAAAGCAGGTTGTTCATCACCTGCCCGATGCGGAAGGGATCGCCCAGCACCAGCGCGTCGCGCACGTCCACCTGCAATTCCAGCGTCTTGCGCGCGGCCTCAGCCTGGAAGCGGAACGTCTCCACGCATTCTTCCATGCACTTTTTCAGGTCGAACTCCTTGCTGTTGAGCACCAGCTTGCCCTGTTCCATACGCGACATATCGAGTATATCGTTGATAAGGCCAAGGAGCTGGCGGCTGGAGAAGTTGATCTTCTTTAAGTATTCCCGGACTTTTTCCGGATCCTCCACATGCCCCTCCGCGAGATCGGACAGGCCGATGATGGCGTTGAGCGGCGTGCGCATGTCGTGAGACATATTGCTGAAAAAACTCTGCTTGGAGATCTCGTTCTTACGGGCGATCTCCAGAGCGTCCTCCAGCAGGCGGCGCTGGCGTAGTTCGCGCTGCTTTTCCTCCTCCACTTCCTGGAAGCAGAGCACCACTTCCTCCGGGGCCAGCGATTCATCGAAGAGTATGCGCACGCTCACCCAGCGCATCTCGTTGCCGAAGCGGCGCAGAAAGTCGCCGCCGAAGTTGCGCACGCGCTTGGCTACCAGATTGCGGATGTTCTGCGCGGAAAAGTTCTCCAAAAAGTCCTTGTAGGCGTCCGGCTCGATGACCTCGCCCGCCGTGCGCAGAAGATCGTCATAGGGGCCGGAAGGCGGTATGCGCTCGCGCACATAGTCCGAGCCCTTGATCATCTCGTAGGTATCCGCACCGTAGTCCACGCGGTAGAGTGCATAATAGGAGTTGCCCAGCACGCGCACCGTCTCGTTGGTACGCTCGATGCGCTCACCGATGCGCATATCCCGCCAGGTCATGCCGGCGATCAGGAGCAGAAACAGTGCGATCATCAGGATCAGGCACATCTTCAGCCAGGAGAAATCGCCGAGTATGTTGCTGTGCGGGATGGTGACGATGGAGTACCAGCCATTGCTCAAACGCGCGTAGTAAACGGCGCGCGCCTGGCCGTCGAGATCGCTGATGTTGAGGCCCGAGCCGTCCACTTCCCCGGCGGAAATGCGTGCGACGAGGCTATTGAGGTATGCCTGCACTTCCTCGCTTGGCAACTCGATGCCAGTATCGGCGTAGATGATCTGCCCCCTGCTGTCGCAGAGAAAGAAGGAATCGCCCGCTTCCATGCTGAGGTCGTCGAACTGGAAGCGTATGTTTTCCGGCAGAATATCGAAGGCCATCACCGCGTCGGCGTAGGCGCATTGCTGGGCGATGGTGATAACCGGCTTGTCGTAGATGACGTCCATATACAGGTCGGTGAAGATGACCTCGCCACCGGCGGCGACGGCGCGCTGGTACCATTCGGTGCTCTCCACGTCGTAGGTCTTGTTCCCCGCCCATGGATGAGCAGCGATGATCTCGCCATCGAGCACCACGTAGGGGTCAACTACGCCCTCGCCGAGCACAGAATCGAGGCGAGCGAAGTAGATGTCCGTCCACTGAAGCATCTCTTCGTGGCTCCAGCCCTGTTTCGTGCGATCGTCGATGGAGGCTGTTCCGAAAGTGAGCAGCGTTTCGTACATCGTCAGGCTGCTCTGCTCCTCCGCGGCGTAGTTTCGGGCCATGGAAGTGCCCGTTTCCCAGGCGTTGCTGAACAACGTCGAGCGTATGAGCGATATGCCGATCACGGCGATGACGATCAGCGCGGCAAAGGCGATAAAATTGAGGCGCATGCCGGCAAGAACGCGCTTAAGGCGCGCCCGCTTGCGTCGATCCATCATGCGCAGACCTCCCGAATGGCGCTCGTCACGCGCTCGTAGGCCGGGGCGATCTCGGCAAGCAGCGCTACGGCACCCTCCCAGTCGCCGGCGCGGAAGGCCGGGACCTGCCGGGTGAGCAGGACAAACAGGGCTGCCATGGAGAGATTGCCG